>NC_015276.1:1826538-2130961 GCF_000192865.1 Marinomonas mediterranea MMB-1 | reverse complement strand
GGCTTAGCTCAACACTCATTTAAGGGGCTGATAATTGTTGGCTAAAATGTGTAGCGAAGCGAAACCGAGCAAACTGTTAGCAGTCCCGCTTTAAATTCTTGTATGGAAATCACTCAAAGTACTCGGCTTTCATTTTTATAAAACGATCGTAGTGGTAAGCAATCGGAGCATCTTGGTAATTATCATTTGATAGAAGCTCTAGCACTATATTTTCCCTCTTAAACGTACAATCTACACAACGAATAACTTTTACTAATTTAAACTTAGTACCTATAGGTAACTCTTCGCGACTTAAAACTTCAGGGCCACCGAAACCCGGAGCCTCCATTAAGGAGTAGTGATGAAGAACTTCCTCATAGTTAGGCTCCGTTGTTACACCATGGATTACGAATTTAACTTTAGTCTTAAGTTGAGTCCCGATAATGCCTTTAAATTCATTCTCCCCACTTACATCTTCCCACTCTTTGATTAAACAACCAGATAAAGAAAGAATTAAGGATATGACTATTAGAATTCTCAGGTTCACAGCATACTCCTTTGCATATAACGCCCAAATAACCCGCAACTACTGCGGAAGTTTTTTGTGTGTAAAATGGAAGCGAACCGCACACAAAAAATCCGGAGTAGTAGTTGTCGGTGTTGATTTGTTTGTTATATTGCAATTTAAACTTACCGTAGCTATTTTCATTATGTCTAAAAACTATTATAGCTATGTATCTAGCGAACTCACATATCCAAAAATCAGATATAATTAGCGTCTACTCCATCAATTTTAATTACTAAGTTTAGAATTGACCTGATGCCTTGCAACAAGCGGGTTGTTAAAGGTTACATTATTTTCTTCTTCTTTCGGCTTAGGATTCATAAGCTCGACATGCCACAATGCATTTCTAGAGATATCTTTATGTTCAGGAGTAAGTCTGTGGGCAACAAGCTTAGCAATTTCTTGTATGGTAGAGGTCTGAATTTGTAGATCTTCCTCACTTTTCTTTATAACTTCTTCTTCGAATTTAATATCCAAAATGACTGAGGTCAACAATGTACCGACGCAATTATCTTCATTATTTGCCCTCATACCACTACAGCGCATCAGTAAACCACTTTTCCATTCTGAAGTTCTCCGTTTATATTCTACTTTACGATATATCTGAATTATACTTTCGCAAAGCTTTGTGCGACCCCTTTCATTCTCCACATAAGGCACCTCAAGGACTTTTGCGTAATTATTAATGTTGCTTAAAAATGTCTTTGATTTTAATAAGTCATTTACTTCAGATTCATCGATGTAAGCGGGGTTTTGGATTACTTCAGTCTTGATATGGTCCCAATCTTTTCTTTGTATCAATGATTTTCCATTTACCGTTATCTTGGAAAGTTTATCCCAAGTAGTATCGCGATAAACTTTTTTGGTGGATACATTATGTTCATGCTGCCACTGGTGCCAGGCAATAATTGTTTTGTACGCTACAGCAGCTGCTGCTGAACCATCATTTGCTTGCGACATCTGCCATTCGATAAGGTTTCGCGTTCTAACAACCATGTCATGACTTAATTTAGCTCTTTTTTCTTTGTATATGACCATCCCGCTATTCATCAACTCAGTTTCAACAAGCGTAGCCCCTTCCGTTGCGCTTAGTTCCCACCAATTCTTATTCCTTGAGCTCAATTGATTTAAGAAGCATATGCGAATAATTAGGTTTTCAATTTTTTTATCGTCAAATGAAATAGCATCAGGGAACACTTGGCTGATATCTACTTCAGGTATGTTTCCAATGGTGGAACCCGATACAGCAACATCCGGCATGTCAGTTGTTTTTGCACCACACTTTACAACTTGTTTCTTCGCCTCATTTACAGTGCCTGAAATTGCACTTGAAATAAGGCCTGTACACCAATTAGTTACTGACTCGCGAGCAGCCTGACTAAGATTACTACCAAAATTTCCGCCGGTCCCCCACTGAACATTCCAATCTAATTTAACAGTATCGTCATTTTTAACAGTTCTAGTAGGGACTAAGCCAAATTCACTTGGGCCTGTAGTACCCAAAGCTTGGGTGATCAATCCGCCAGCTATTGAGCCGATAGGTACAGCTACCATTGAAATTGCGATTTCGACGACTGCTGATAACAATAGTTTTCCAGAAGCAACTAAGTTACTATCTTTGAATGGGCAACCGACACCCTCCAATTGTTGCACCGCTATACTTTGAGCAAGCATGACAATACTCTTACTAAGCTTTTCCATGGCACTCGTCATTTCAGTTATACAGGCTAACTCTGTAAGTTCGGTAGTGATAGCCTTAACCACTTGCCCATTAGCTTCCTGCTCGACGCCTTCGAGCAATGTTCTTAGATTGCTTTTAGGATACAATGCTTGCAGTCTATCTATTTCATAATCAAGTTTCCGTATTATTCCTTCAATACCATCTGAAGACTTGATCCATTCTCTATATATCTCGGCTTTAACCCCTTGCTTTCTCATTTCTATCATCGCATTGGCGATCTTCTCATAATCAGTCATATTACCTACCCTTTTATATTTCTTAAGTTTTCTAAAGGTGAGGATAACTTTGCTAAAGAAATCTTTCTCTTGTGAATTTATTGATTATTCTTGTTAAATTATGAACAGGTATGACAAAAAAAAGTAAGTTATAAAAAATTTACGCACTTTCCTTACAATATAACGCCGCCAGCAGGGGCTGGAGCACGCAGTGCGGAAGTCCCACTGGCTGGCTTTGTTATACATTTATCTACTTTCTAGTTAGGTATTCGTTAACATTTTCTGACAACCTATCAACAAGTTGCTTCTGAGTATCGCTTCTATCGTCAGTTTCAAGATCTTCTGCAATTTTTAGGGCGAGACTAATATTCTGTGTAACTACCAATTTGTCGTGATAATCTGACATTTTGCTGACAGTTTGATTGTAAAAATAGAAAAATATAGCTGCGATAAACTCGCTAGTAACCCCTGCTGCTGTTGTAACATATGCAGGAGTGACATCTCCCGAGCCGTTATACATCATAACGATTCCCGTAGTTATGACAGCTAAACCAGCTAGTGATGCAAAAGCCGCTAGAAAAAAGCTTTTATTAGCTTGATTTTGTGTTTGTTCATAATACTGGTCCAAGTATTTAAAGTTAATCTGAACAAGCTTTGTAACAAAATCAGTTTCAATTGTATCTTGTAAGTTTGCAGCGCCTTCTTTTAGTAGTTGTTTATCAACATTCGATTTAGCAAACCACGTAAAAAACCGAACGTAATAAATAAGGAAAACGTAAATCCCTGACCCTGCAGCAATACCTCCCATTGAAAAAGTTAATATTTCCTTGGTTCCATCAAGTTCGTTTTCAAGATACCCAAGGCCTATTAATAAAATCCAGCCTAATGCTATCGCTATAGATAGATGGGTCACTCTAAATCGAAATTTGTCCGCTTGCTTTTCAAATGACGCCTTCTGCTTCTTAAGGAGCTCAATCTTTTCCTTCGGCGTAAAAACTATGTCTACTTCAGGCATATTATTACCTTATCTTCAATGATCCCTAATTGATTGCTGAGTATTGTATAACATTTTATTAATAGGCATGCTCATTTATCCAGTCGGGTTATTTCACATTTCTTTCTAACCCTTTGAATAAAAATAACTTTTCAACCCTCCCGAAAAAGCGAGCATTGAAAACGAGCATGCGCATATGTATTTATCGGTATGGCACACTATTTCGGCCACCCATTCACTATACTCCTGATATTAATACACTTTCTGAAAGCATTATAGACGAACCGAGAAAGTGAATTTGGTTCACCTCGTAAATAGTGAGCCATTTTTGAGATAAGGCAAAAATAGACTGTATATAAGCGCAGTTTTTTGATTTTTTGGCGAAGATTAGAGATGCACTTCCTAGGCTGCTATTTATAGACTCCACAACGAGTGTGGAGTGACTGTTTGGGGTTGCAAGGTCACCAGGAAAAACGCTAGATCTTTAGTAGATGTCGGACGGCGTCTCTTCGAGACTTGGCCGACCTACTTTCTTTGGTTTCAAGTGAGACGTTCTAGGTTGCGAGGTGGACTCCGCATCGGAGTGCGGAGTGACTGTGTTGAGGTGCAAGATTGTCGGCGAATGTCGGGTGGCATCTCTTCGAGACTTAGCCGACCTACTTTTCTTTGATTCCAAGTGAGACGTTCTAGGTTGCGAGGTGGACTCCACATCAAGTGTGGAGTGACTTTAAAATGCAAGCTTAGTACTCAAGCCCTTTCTGAGCTTTGATACCGCGTTTGAAGGCGTGTTTGATTTCTTTGATTTCGCTGACGGTGTCGGCGAGTTCGATAAGGGATTCAGATGCGCCACGGCCTGATACAACAAGGTGTTGGTTTTCAGGTCGGTTGATGATGGCGGAGACAACGTCGTCTTCGTTGAGGTATTCGTAGTGTAGAAGATAAGTCAGTTCATCGAGTACCACAAGGTCGATGCTGTCGTCTTGCAGCAATGCTTTGGCGTGTGCCCATGCCTCTTCTGAACTGGCTTTGTCTTGTTCGCGGTTTTGGGTTTCCCATGTAAAGCCGGAGCTCATTATGTGCCATTGGACGTTTTCATGTTGTTTGAAGAAGCTTATTTCGCCCGTGTCCCATTCGCCTTTCAAGAATTGCACAACGCCCACTTTCATACCGTGCCCGAGTGCTCTTGCAACCATTCCTAATGATGAGCTGGACTTCCCTTTTCCGTTACCTGTGAGCAACACAAACGTGCCTTTGTCCTCTTGCGCTTTTGCTATCCGACGGTCGACGTGCTCTTTAATACGTTTCATTCTCTCGACGTGTTTTTCGGGATCTTTAATCGCTTTGGACATTGCTGACTACCTCAATTTTGTTCTTTAACGTGTGAATGAAGTTATCGATTTGCAGTTGGCGTTCGGTACTGACGTTTCGGATATGTCGCAGGGTTAGCCAACCGTTTACATTCGATGAAAACGTTATTACGGATGAAAAGTCATTATTGGATTCAATTGAGATAGACCAATACTCTTTTGTTTTGAAAATCGGTAACGAAACGGTGAAACTAAGTACGAGTTTATTTGGTGGTTCTGCTAATGACACATGCCCTTTGATGGCACGTCGTCGAAAGCCATATTTAGAGACAAGCTTAATGTTCGCCATTGAGGGTAAGGATGGCAGCGTCGATTCGATATAGAAGAGTTGAGCATTTTCATCTTGAAAATGCTCACTCATAACACGCCAAAGTACATCAGGTGTAGCGGATATTATCGTTGAAGACTCATATAACTTCACGCGTTAGCCCTGCTTCTTAGTACGCGATTTATACGCGGTCGTCTTCTGGGTCATACCCTAGATTCGGAGCTAACCAACGCTCTGCGTCGTCTTTACTCATACCTTTGCGTTCAGCATAGCTTTCTACTTGATCAGGGCCAATTTTACCGACTCCGAAATAGTTACTTTCGGCGTTCCCAAAGTACCAACCGCTTACAGCCGCCGTGGGCCACATTGCGAAGCTTTCCGTTAGGTCTATGTCTGCGTTTTCTTTTACGTTTAGCAGATCCCACAGTTTGGCTTTTTCAGTGTGATCAGGGCACGCTGGGTAACCCGGTGCAGGACGGATGCCTTTATAACGCTCTTTAATCAGCTCTTCGTTGGTCAGGGTTTCGTCTTCAGCATAACCCCATAGTTCTTTTCGCACTTTTTCATGCAGGTATTCTGCTGTTGCTTCCGCTAAACGATCTGCCACGGCTTTGACCATGATGGAGTTATAGTCGTCGTGATCAGCCTCGTACGCTTCGACAATTGGATCAATACCAAAGCCAGCCGCACACGCAAACGCGCCCATGTAGTCGTTAACACCACTGTCTTTTGGTGCGACGAAGTCAGATAGACACTGGTTGTATTTACCCGGTGTTTTCAGTTCGTTCTGATTACGCAAGAAGCTCAGTGTCATGCGTTCCGTTTGACGGCTTTCGTCTTCGTAGATGACCACATCGTCATGGTTAACCTGAGCTGCTGGGAACAAGCCAACAACGGCTTTTGCGTCTAGGTTACCTTCTTCAATAACCTTCGCTAACATGGCTTTGGCGTCTGCAAAGAGTCGAGTGGCTTCTTCTCCGACGACCTTGTCCGTTAGAATTCGTGGGTAAGCGCCTGCCAATTCCCACGTTTGGAAGAACGGAGTCCAATCGATGTAATTTTGAACAATATTAAAATCGATATCCGATTCTTTAAAAACGGTAATGCCGAGTTTCTTAGGTGTCACAACAGAGCTGAAATCAACAGGCGTTTTATTTTCACGCGCTTTGTTTAGCGACACGCGACGGCCAGCACTTGCTCGGTCTTTAAAGCGTTTACGCGTTTTTTCGTAGTCATCTTTAATGGTGTCGATAAATTCTTTACGACGTTCTTCGTCTTTGGTCAATAACGAACTGGCAACACTCACACTTCGAGAGGCGTTCGTCACATGCACGACTTGGTTACGCTTGTAATTTTGTTCAATTTTAACCGCTGTATGGGCCTTAGAGGTCGTTGCGCCACCAATCATGACAGGCAGGTCGAACTCTTGACGCTCCATTTCTTTGGCAACATGAACCATCTCGTCCAAAGACGGTGTGATCAGTCCAGATAAACCAATAATGTCGGCGTTTTCTTCACGCGCGGTACGCAAGATTTTCTCTGCGGGTACCATGACACCTAGGTCAATCACTTCAAAGTTATTACATTGAAGTACAACGCCGACGATATTTTTACCAATGTCATGCACGTCACCTTTTACGGTTGCCATGATGACTTTACCAGCGCTTGAAGAAGCGGTATCTGAATTACGTGCTTTCTCTTCTTCGATGAACGGCATCAAATACGCAACGGCCTTCTTCATGACTCGTGCTGATTTTACGACCTGCGGTAAGAACATTTTACCCGCACCAAACAGATCACCAACAATACTCATGCCCGCCATGAGCGGCCCTTCGATTACTTCGAGAGGTCTATCGTACTGTTGGCGTGCTTCTTCAGTGTCTTCATCGATAAATTCTGTAATGCCTTTTACTAAGGCATGACTCAGACGCTCACTTACGTCAAATGAGCGCCATTCCTGAGTTTCTGCTTCGACCGTTTCGCCTGTTCCGACGAATTCACCAGCAATGGAAAGCAAGGTGTCCGTTGCGTCAGGTGTTCGGTTTAATACCGCGTCTTCCACGGCGTCTCGTAGACGTGGTGGAATGTCTTCGTAAACCGCAAGTTGACCCGCGTTCACGATCCCCATTGTCATGCCTTGTTTGATCGCGTGGTATAGGAACACGGCGTGAATCGCTTCGCGCACAGGGTTGTTACCACGGAATGAGAAAGAGACATTGGACACGCCGCCAGAGATTTTAGCGTAAGGCAGCTCTCGTTTAATATCGCCCGTTGCTTCGATAAAGTCCAAAGCATAACGGTTATGTTCTTCAATACCTGTCGCGATCGCAAAAATGTTGGGATCAAAGATGATGTCTTCTGGTGAAAAGCCAACTTTGTTAACCAATACGTCGTACGAACGACGACAAATTTCTATCTTGCGCTCACGAGTGTCCGCTTGACCTACTTCGTCAAACGCCATAACGATCACGGCTGCGCCGTACTTCATGAGTTTTCGAGCTTGCTCAACGAATTTCTCTTCGCCTTCTTTCAAGCTAATGGAGTTTACGACGCCCTTACCTTGAACCCATTTCAGGCCCGCTTCTAAGATTTCCCACTTTGAGGAATCAAGCATGATCGGAACACGAGAGATATCTGGCTCAGAGGCAATTAATTTAAGAAAACGCTCCATGGCCGCTTGAGAATCCAACATCCCTTCGTCCATGTTGATGTCGATAATTTGGGCACCGTTTTCTACTTGCTGCCTCGCGACTTCCAATGCGGCGTCATAATCGCCTTCTTTAATAAGACGTTTGAATCGAGCAGAACCTGTTACGTTGGTTCTTTCACCCACGTTTACAAACAAGCTACTTTCATCAATGTTAAATGGCTCTAACCCCGACAGGCGACACGCTTTTTCGATTTCTGGAATAGTTCGAGGTGCGGATTCTTTGAACGCTTCGGCAAACACAGCAATGTGTTCCGGCGTTGTTCCGCAACAGCCACCTATGATGTTTAGGAAGCCAGAGTCCACCCACCCTTGAATCTCTTCAAGCATTTCTTCTGGTGACTCATCGTATTCACCAAAGGCATTCGGTAGGCCAGCATTGGGGTGTGCAGAGACTTGTGTATCAGCGATGCGAGACAGTTCATCAATATATTGGCGTAGGTCTTTTGGGCCAAGCGCACAGTTTAGTCCAACGGAAATGGGCTTGGCATGTGCAATGGAGTTCCAGAACGCTTCGGTTGTTTGACCAGATAAGGTTCGACCCGACGCGTCGGTGATCGTGCCCGATATCATAATCGGATAACGTACCCCTGTTTTTTCGAAGTATTCTAATGCGGCATAGATCGCCGCTTTGGCGTTCAATGTGTCGAAAATTGTTTCGATTAAGATAAGATCAACGCCGCCTTTGATGAGACCATCCAGCGCCGTATCGTACGCAGCGACAAGCTCATCAAAATGAACATTACGATAACCTGGGTCATTCACATCAGGGGAAATGGTACAAGTACGCGATGTGGGGCCAATAGCACCCGCAACAAAACGAGGTTTGTGCGGCTCTTTGGCTGTGATCTCATCGGCTGCCTGACGCGCAAGTTTCGCAGACTCATAGTTGATTTCGTAGCTAAGTTCTTCCATGTGGTAATCAAGCATGGAAATGGCATTCGCATTGAAGGTATTCGTCTCAACAATGTCAGCACCCGCTTCAAGGTACGCGGTATGAATCGCCTTAATCACTTGAGGTTGAGTCAGTGAAAGTAAGTCGTTGTTCCCTTTCAGTTCGCTTTTCCAGTCCGCGAATCGTTCTCCTCGAAAATCAGCTTCCTCAAATTTATAATCCTGAATCATAGTGCCCATTGCACCGTCTAGAATCAGTATATTTTCCTTTAAACGATTTTCGATCGCTTCATAAGAACGAGATTTAACGACCACACTTTCACCTCAAATATTAAGTTTCACCGCTACTATAACCGACACACATAAAAAAGAGTTGAAAAATTATAATAGGAAAATGAATGAAGCGAATGTTCTTACAAGAATGTATATGATTGTCGTCCTAACAATGTGTTCTGGCGCTCTAAAGCGTTAAATTTTACTAACAGCATTGGGTCGTCAGCGTATCCTTCTCCGACGACGCCAATGATCGCCTTCCTTTGCCTTGCACTGTTCTTTGTATTTTGTTTTTTACTTAATCGATGTCATCGCTAAGAGAGACTTCAATAACACCCAGAAATCTGCGACAGAACGGATTTCCAATTTTTCAGACGGTGAGTGCGCTCCGCGAATATTCGGACCAAACGACACCATTTCCATGCCCGGGTATTTCGCGCCGATAATGCCGCATTCTAATCCGGCATGTATGACCTTGACGTTGGCATCGTACCCCATCGACTCTTTATGAACCTTTAGAAATTGCGTTAATAAACGTGCACCTGCATCCGGCTTCCACCCCGGATAGCCATTGTCAAACGATACATCCGCACCGCATAAAAGAAAGGCACTTTTGGCTTTATTCGCAATGTTTTCAAACGCAGAATCAATTAGGGAACGGGTTAGCAAACATGAACTAAAAATTAACTTGCCGCTGTTATCCGCTTCAAGATTAATGACACCCAAGTTGCAGGATGTTTCTGTCACACCTTCCAATTCAATGCTCATTCGCATGACACCATGAGGAGCGCAATTAAGTGAGGCTAGCAAGGCGATCTGATCATCTTTATCAAGCGCAGTCTCAGCAGGGCTACCAACGCTCAATTTAATACGTAAATCTGGCTCAACCTGCGAATATTCGTTTTTAATGTCATTCAAAAGGCTTTCTAATGCGGCTTCGATCTCAGCAAACACAAGATGATTCACATTAAGCATAGCGATTGCATCGCGAGCAATCGCATTACGCAGTGTTCCCCCATTGAACGACGTGAGAGACAGTTCAAATTGATCCTGCAATGCGTTTAACACTCTAATCAGCAACACATTCGCGCTGGCACGGCCTTTATGGATGTCCAATCCAGAATGTCCGCCTTTAAGACCGTCAATACGGAGTGTCACGCCTATTTGGTCATCAACAACCGTCTTTGCGTTAAAGGCTTTTTTCACATTGATATCAACACCCCCAGCGCAACCAATATAGACATCGCCTCGGTCTTCAGAGTCAAGGTTCAGTAAGATTTTTCCTTGAAGAATGCCCTCTTCTAATTGCAATGCGCCACGAAGACTCGACTCTTCTTCAATCGTAAATAAGGCTTCAATAGGCCCGTGCTCAATCTCCTCAGAATCCAACACCGCCAACGCCGCTGCGACGCCGATCCCATTATCAGCCCCTAAGGTCGTTCCTATTGCATGCACCCAACCGTCTATAATCTGAGTTTTGATTGGGTCGTACTCGAAGTTATGTTCGATGTTCGCGTCTTTTTGCGCCACCATATCCAAATGACCTTGTAAGACAACGCCCTCACGATCCTCCATCCCGCGCGTCGCTGGCTTTCGTATAATCAAGTTCCCCACAGGATCGACGTAGGTCGCAAGCTGTTTGGATTCCGCCCAGCGAATCAGCTTATCTCTCAGCGCCGCTTCTTTGTATGACGGGCGTGGCGTATTGCACAGAGTTTGAAAATGACGCCACACGATACTTGGCTCTAAATCCGCGAGGTGCTCGTTCATAGATAAGGTCTCTTAATGTTCTTTATTAGATACAGAGACAATATAGGGAAGACGCAATGTAAGGCAATTCAAATAAAGAAATGCCTTCATTCAAAAAGCAAATGAAGGCGTTGCATGAGGCGTGTCCGGCGGACCGCAATCGTTAGATTGTAGTAAGAATATCTACTAACGTTTTTTTAGTGCGTTCGCAGAAAAGGTAACAAACTCTTCAGCACTTGTTGGATGAACACCAATGGTCGAATCAAAATGCTCTTTGGTCGCGCCCGCTTTAATCGCGATCCCCAAACCTTGAATGATTTCACCGGCGTAATCACCTACCATATGCGCACCGATTACCTCGTCATTTTCATTGTTCACAATAAGCTTCATAAAGGAGCGACTTTCACTGCCACTTAACGTGTTCTTCATGGCCTTGAAATCGGTCTGATACACACGAATATCTAACCCTTTGCTGTCCGCTTCGTCTTCGCTTAGACCCACTGTGCCAATTTGAGGCTGACTGAAAACGGCAGTCGGAATATTGTCGTAGTCAAACTGAACGTCTTTGCCTTCGAACCAGTAATCCAGCAAAGCCATTGCTTCTTTGATTGCCACTGGCGTTAGTTGAATATTGTCTGTCACGTCACCAATGGCGTAGACACTTTCGACGTTCGATTGGTAATTATTGTTTATCTCGATCGCCCCTTTTCCAGACATCTTCACGCCGATTTCGGCCAATCCAAGATTCGCAGTATTTGGAACACGGCCCGTCGCATACAACACAAGGCCAAAGTTTTCGGTTTTACCGTCTTTAAAGGTCACCAGTTTGGACCCATCTTGATCGGCAATGCTTGCAACATCGGTATTTAAGCGAACATCAACACCGGACTTCACATACTCTTGTGATGCGAAAGCACGCACGTCAGAGTCAAACCCTCTAAGCAGTTGATCGCCTCGATAAGCCAATGAGACATCCACTCCAAGACCTTTTAAAATGCCAGCAAACTCGACTGCAATATAACCACCACCGACAACCAATGCTTTTGACGGCAATTCGTCTAGGTAAAACATATTGTCGGAGACAACAACATGCTCGTTACCTGGGAAGTTCGGTACGAATGGCGTCGCGCCCACCGCGATTAGAATACGTTCTGCGGTATACGTGTTACCAGCAACTTCGACTGTGTGTGCGTCGATCAGCTTGCCGTGCCCTTCGATAATCTCAACACCAGGAGAACGGAGTAAATTACCGTATATACCATTTAATCGTTCAATTTCTTTGGTTTTGTTATCACGCAATGTCTTCCAATCAAAAGACGGTTGAGAGAAAGACCAACCATACCCTTTCGCGTCTTTCGCAATATGAGAAAATTCCGCGCCATAAACAAACAGCTTTTTAGGGACGCAGCCGATGTTTACGCAAGTCCCACCTAAGGCAGACGACTCTGCAACCGCCACTTTGTATCCTTTGGAAGCAGCAACACGACTTGCTCGAACTCCACCAGAACCAGCACCAATAACGAACAGATCGTACTGATAAGACATTTTTCAAAACTCCTTTATCTTTTTCTAATGCATGTAACCATAATAGAAAGCCATTACAAATGCTCTAAAACCGCTGCAATTATCGCATTTTTTAGCAATAAGCTTTATTCTTTGTTCAATCAGGCTTAACCAAGAAGGCTAAATTGAAATGAAAGTTATCTCTTTTAATATCAACGGACTAAGAGCACGTCCCCATCAAATCGCAGCACTGGTCGAAAAGCATCAACCCGATGTGATTGGTTTACAAGAAATCAAGGTACATGACGACGCATTTCCAAAGGAAATACCGGAAGAGCACAGTTACCACGCCTATTATTACGGTCAAAAATCACACTATGGCGTTGCTATATTTAGTAAGCAACCCGCAACAAGCGTCGAGTACGGTTTCCCTACAGACGAAGAAGACGCACAACGTCGTATGATCATTGCAACCTTCGACACTGAAAATGGTCCGGTTAAAGTAATTAACGGATACTTTCCTCAAGGTGAAAGTCGCGACCATGAAACGAAGTTTCCTGCTAAGCGTAAATTTTATGCTGATCTAATGGCCTACCTTGCCAGTCACTCAAAGGATGAGAAAATCATCGTAATGGGGGATGTTAATATTTCACCAACGGATCTCGACATCGGTATCGGTGAGAAAAATGCAAAACGCTGGCTTAAAACCGGAAAATGCAGTTTCTTACCCGAAGAAAGAGAATGGTTCGACGCACTCCTCGACTGGGGATTTGTTGATACCTATCGATCTCAAAATCCAGAGAGCAACGAACTGTTTAGCTGGTTTGACTATCGATCTAAAGGATTTGAAGACACGCCTAAGCGCGGACTAAGAATTGATGTTATCCTAGCCAGCAATGGATTGATTAATCAGTTAGAAGCAACGGGTATAGACTACGATATACGCGGTATTGAAAAGCCTTCCGATCACGCACCGATTTGGGCGAGTTTTTCTTAATCTACGACCTGCGAAACTGAGCACTTTTTAGACAGCACTGCGTTAGTAATAACGAATGCCTATAAACGGGAAGAAAGACGACATTATCAGACTTCTTCCCCCAAGCTTATCCACAGAGTCTGTGGATGAAAGTTTATTTACAACCGAAATACTCTTGTTAAGAGCATGGGTTTTGAGCTCATGGGTTTAGAATTTTAGTTTAAACATTGGATAGCGGTATATATGACAGATAGCAACTTATCCATGGATGATATGCTTGCTCGCGCAGCGGAAGCAGCGGGCTTTATGAAGGCATTGGGAAATGAACGACGTTTGATCATCTTATGTAATCTAGTAGATCAAGAACTGTCCGTAAGTGGCCTAAACAAACGATTGCCCTTAAGCCAATCCGCGCTTTCTCAGCACTTGGCCGTTTTGAGAAAAGATGGTTTGGTCACGACACGTCGCGATTCGCAAACCATCTACTATTCCATCGGGGATGAGCGAGTAAAGCAACTCATGCAGACTCTATATGCCCTATTCTGCAAAGAGTAAATGCTACCCGCCGTGTTACTTTTTACAGACCTGAATGAATAAGTAAGTTATTGAGGTGAGAAGCCAACCATTTGGGCTGTTCCATTGGCAACATATGACCACAATCAGACGTTAAATAGATATTCAAATTTTCAACTTGTGATAGCTTTCGAATCTGTCGCATAGAAATGAGATTATCTTCCATGCCAACGAACGCCTTAATTGGGACACGCGTTGCACTTAGAGCATCGATCAGGCATGGACGATCCATGGTCGCATCAAGCTGAGTGACAAATGCCTTCTCGCCCATTTCTTCCGCCATTGACATAATTTGTTGCACCATGCTTCTTTTACGCCTATTTCTAGCACCAAGCATGGATTCCGCTTTCTTTACGGGCACGCCCTGATAGCCACTTTTAGACACCCAATTCAATGCCTGCTTCCTTTGAGCAAGCTCACTATCAGGCAGCGCTTGGGCACTGTTTGAGATCATATAGAGGGTAGAAATACGGTGCGGATGATAAACCGTAAAATAACTCGCTAAATAGCCTCCTAGTGAAAAACCCACAAGCTCAATAGGCTCGTCGGGTAAAACCGTTGCCAGCTTATCCATCATCGCATTTAAGCTTGGCTCCATTGGAATATCGATATGGACGAGCTCCGTACCTACTGCAATGTGACTTTCAAGTTCACGCCAAAGGCGCTCGTCGCACATGGTGCCAGGCAAGCAGTAGAGTTTCCTGTTTACAGACTTAGTAATTTTCATAAATAGTCTTACTCTTGAGGCCTTACACGCAAAAAGCTCGCAAAACGCGGCAAGCCTGTCCCTGTAAACCCAAAATACTTGTAGGTAACTCGATCACCTACTCTTGGGGGATTCATACGTTGAACATTAGTAAAACCTGTCCCAATTTTAAAACGTTGGCCTGTTGGCATTTCAACCAGTAACGCTCCCATCATATTCTTGAACTTTCCTTTTCCTGGTAATACGGAAACCACGGAGGCCTCCGCGTCTTCAAATCTCTTAAATTTTAGCAAGTTTCCAGATCGACCCGATGCAAATAAAGCAGACTTTTTGTGTAAAATTAGGCCCTCTCCGTCCATATTAGTTATTTCTTCGAGTAATATGTAAAGATCCTCTTTCGATTCAAGCTCTCGTTGTTGTACCGCTTGAACATGGTTCAGCTTAAGCGACGCGACTAATTCGCCGTATATGTGCCAGCGCTCACTAAAAGGACGCGAATAATCTGGTGCGTCGAAAACCATGTACGTGATCTTGCGCCATGCCGCCTCTTCTGGTGTTTTGTCTAAAACTGTCGATGCTACAAATCTATAGTCATTTCGATTGCTCCAAAGTTCCCCATCTAGCCAAACATCTGGCAAATCGTGAGTAAACCAATCGGGAGCGTGTATTTCATGACCATTTTTAGTGAGCAAACGGTGACCGTTCCAAATGGCGCGGATACCGTCGTATTTTTCGCTGACATAATATTCAGAGACGGGAACGCCTTCTCGGTACACTTTTGCAAGCTGTACGTCTTGGGCAAACAAACAACAAGGAAGCAGTAGACTCATTAAGCCTACGAGACGGGACACTTTCATCGAAAATCCTTTTCTGTAAAATCGCCAAATCCGTAGCAACTTTATCTTCAGTTAACGTGAGATCTTTGCACGGTCGTCGTGTCAAAATCTCAACATAAAATATTACGTGTAGAACATACAAAAGCCCGCCAGCGAAACGCTGGCAGGCTTTTATGTTTAAGCCGCTGTAACTACTGGCTTAATTGAACAATAAGCTTGTTCATGCGAGATACAAATGAAGCTGGATCATCTAATTGACCGCCTTCTGATAGCGTCGCTTGCTCAAACAGCAACCAAGCCATGTCTGAAAAACGCTCTTCATCTGCTTCCGAGTCCATTTTAACCACGATCGGGTGATCAGGGTTAATCTCTAAACTTGGCTTAGACTCAGGCATTGCTTGACCTGCTTGCTCAAGTAGACGGCGCATTTGTAGACCCATGTCGTACTCACCAACAACCAAACACGCTGGTGAGTTGGTTAGACGATCAGTGGACGTCACGTCGGTTACTTGCTCTTCTAAAACAGCTTTCATGCGATCTAACAGTGGCTTGATTTCTTCTGCCTTCTGTTCTTTTTCTTTCTTCGCTTCTTCTGTTTCGTCTTCTGCTAGATCAAGCTTACCTTTTGTAACGTCTTGGAATTTTTTGCCATCAAACTCTTGCAGAGAGGACATCATCCATTCGTCAATACGGTCACTTAGCAACAGAACCTCAAAGCCTTTCTTACGCAAAATCTCTAGGTGAGGGCTGTTCTTCGCTGTGTTGTGGTTTTCAGCGTAGATGTAGTAGATCTTATCCTGACCTTCTGACATACGCTCAACATAACCCGCTAGAGACTCAGTTTGCTCTGCTTTATCAGTGTGCGTCGTACTAAAGCGAAGCAACTGGGCGATTTTGTCTTTGTTACCAAAGTCGTCAGCAGGCCCTTCTTTCAGTACGTTACCGAACTCATCCCAGAACGTTTGATATTTTTCTGACTCATTTTTAGCCATTTTAGACAACATGTCTAATACACGCTTAGTCAACGCTGAACGCATAGAGTCGACCGCTTTGTCATTCTGAAGGATTTCGCGAGAAACGTTCAGTGACAAGTCGTTAGAATCAACCACACCTTTAACGAAACGCATGTAAGGTGGTAGGAATGCTTCTGCTTCGTCCATGATAAAGACGCGTTGAACATAAAGCTTCAAACCGCGCTGCATATCACGGTTCCAAAGATCATGCGGCGCTTTTGAAGGAACGTATAGCAAGCTTGTGTACTCAAGCTTACCTTCAACTTTGTTATGCGACCACTTGATAGGATCTTGAAAGTCATGCGATACATGCTTGTAGAACTCAGAGTATTCTTCGTCAGACACTTCGCTACGAGCACGAGTCCAAAGCGCTTTTGCTGAGTTAACAGCTTCAAACTCGACCGCTTGGTTTTCATCAACAGGTTTTGGGTTACCCTCTTCGTCCATTTCTGGATAAACCACTTTTTCCATTTCAACTGGAATAGAAATGTGATCAGAGTACTTGGTAACCAAAGAACGTAAACGGTAGTTATCCGCGAAATCTTTTTCGTCTGCTTTTAAATGCAGCGTAATGCGTGTACCGCGTGTTTCTTTTTCAATCGCTTCGATCGTAAAGTCGCCATCACCGCTGGATTCCCAACGTACAGCTTCATCCGTCGCTGCGCCTGCTTTACGCGTTTCTACCGTTACTTTGTCTGCAACGATAAAGGCAGAGTAAAAACCAACACCGAACTGTCCGATCAACTGACTGTCTTTTTTCTGGTCGCCGCTAAGCTGTTCAAGAAATTGAGCGGTTCCAGATTTAGCGATCGTACCTAGGTTATTGATTGCATCATCGCGATTCATACCAATACCGTTATCATCGATGATAACCGTACCCGCTTCGTTATCAAATTCTAAACGAACGCGTAGATTAGGATCTTCGGATAGTAAGTCTGCGTTTGATACCGACTCAAAGCGTAGTTTGTCTACAGCATCAGATGCGTTAGAGATCAGCTCTCGTAAAAATATTTCTTTGTTCGAGTATAAAGAGTGGATCATCAAGTGAAGCAATTGTTTCACTTCAGTTTGGAATCCTAACGTTTCTTTTTGAGTTTCTGTTGCCATCTTTCTAGCAGCTCCTATTTAAAACACTTAATCAACCCAAGGAAGGGTTTATTTACAGTAATGTGTTCTCTTAGATAGAGGCTGCAAATTAGATTTCAAGGCCAAACCCACAAATTCTTTACGCTTAATGACAAGGCGTTAAAACCTATTGCTTACGCACTATGGTTAAACCATCGCCAATCGGCAACTGGGACAAGGTAACATCAGCGTCAGAGTGAATATAATCATTTAATGCTCTAACTGCGACCGTATCTTTATCGTCAAACTCAGCGTTCGCAACGTTGCCCCACCAAAGTGTATTGTCAATAATGAGGCAACCTCCAGATGACAACAACTGTATCCCCATTGTGTAATAAGCCATTAAATTGGCTTTATCTGCATCGATAAAGAGAAAATCATACGTTCCTGACTCTGTTTTAACGAGGTCTTGCATGACTTCAACCGCGTTTGCGCATACGGTTTTCACATCCGCTTTAATCTCTGCTTGCTCAAGGTATCGATTAGCGATGTCCAACCACATTTGCTTCTTATCAACGGCTAACATAGTTGCGTCTTTAGACAAATACCTTGCTATCGAAATCGTGCTATACCCTGTAAACACACCTATTTCCAACACCTTTTTTGGATTAACCAATGACACAAGCATGCCTAAAAACTGCCCTACTTCTGGCGACAACGCCATACGAGCCATATGATACTGAGCCGTTTCGCGACGCAATGCGTCTAACACTTCGGGTTCACGGACCGAATGATCAATCAAATAGTCATACAAAGTGTCGTCCACTTTAACCGTGCGATTTACAGGACGGTTTTCTTCAGAAACAGGTTTTGGAAAATTAGGAAGCATGGTTGTTTATTACTAGGCCTCGATTTAAGGTTTTAAACGTTTTAGAACGAAATTCTCTGCGATACAACACCAGCACCACCATGACGCTCGATGCCATGCAAAAATAAGGACCGAGAAACCAACCGCAAAATGCCATTGCGAAATAATACGCTCGTAAACCGTAGTTGAATTGGTTCGCGGCTAAGCTACATACACGCGCCATATGCGTCGCGTAAGACTGTCTCTCGCTTTCGTCTATGCCCCGTTCAGTCGCAAGCGGCGCACTGCCCACCAGAACCGAACAGAAATTGTATTGCCGCACAGACCACGTAAATGTGAAAAAGGCGTAGACAAAGATGACGATCAACATGATAACCTTCATCTCCCATTCTTGCTGACTGTTCGGCGCCAGCAAGTAAAAATCAGCAATAATCCCAACGGCTTTTTCGGAATAATTAAACGCAGTAAAAAGGCCAGCAATGATAAGCAAGCTACTGGACGCAAAAAACAAGCTACTTCGTTCTAAATTCGCCATCACAGAGGCATCGGCGATGCGATTATCTCGCCTTAGCAAACGCGTCATCCAAGCCAGTCGAAATTGGTGTAATACACTGACCAAGCAGGATTTACGTTTTGAATTGTATTGTGCGTAAAATGAGTACCCCCACCAACACGTAAAAAACACGATGATAGTGGCAATATTGAGCGGATCTAAAAGACGAGAAGCCGTTTCGGTTTCCATTATATAAAGGTACCTAAAGAGAATGATGGACTACTGGGAAGCTACCAATAGATTGCTTGAGCTTCGGTTTTATCAAAGAGTTTGACGATCAAGGCAAAAATTCGCAGTTTCACCAGACAATTAAACCATTAATTGCGCCATCGACACCATGAACAAACCATTAAAAAGTAAGACTTTTTTGTATTTTCTTTATATCAAATTGTTGCGCACTGCGGCCGAACAAAGGGAGTTCCCGCCCTTAACGTTTACTTGCTAACAAAAGACACTCCTTTAGATCGGCTGTTCAAGTTCCTGAATGAGATAACCTAGCTCATCCGCTTTCTCATTGAACGCTGACTGCGCATCCGATAAACCTTTATTGTAGGCATAAGGCGCCAATTCTTTAAGAAAGAATTGAATCAGAAACTCCGCTTCAAATCCGCCAATATCCTGATCCAGTTCATCTGTAAAATAACGTTTGATCTTACTCACGAGCTGCTCCGTCTCAGCTCTATCAAGCTCAATATCTTTCATTTTCGCTTCACCTTTATACGATCAGAGCCTCTTTTTGAGAGCAACTTAAACAAATAAACACCAAACCCTAGAACCAATAAAATGTGACCGATAAAGTTCCAAATACTGATCCAGATAAACGCCACCAACAAAGGGTACTCAATCACTCTGACGGTAGACAACTTCCGACCTGACAGAGCGCAAACAGCAGGCGTGACGACACCGCTGCCATAAAACAACAACATCCCCATATAGTTACCATCGGTAGGATAGGACACCAACCAATCCAAGTACATAGGAATGTCATTTACCACTAAAAAGAAAAAAGCAAAGGCATAGTAGATGCTGGCCAGCATCAAAACCGTACCGTAATAGGTAATGAGACGATCTTCTAATTTCATAGCGCCCTGAGCATGACTATTGTTAAAAACAGGAATAGGAAAGCGTTATGCTTTCTTTACAAATTTTGCCGTTACCATCATCGCGCCTGCACCATCCACTCGGCAATCAAGTTGATGATCTTTAGCGTCTACAATGCGCTTTATTAATGCTTTAGTGCCAATTTTAAGCACTTGAGAACTCCCTTTCACTTTCAAATCTTTTGCCAGTGTCACCTTATCGCCCTCGTGGAGTGCCGTTCCATTAGCATCCAATACTGTCGGTTCAGCCTCTTCAGAATCGTCATCGGATGGGCTCCATTCAAAGGCGCACTCAGGGCAAATTAACAACTCCTGATCTTGATAAACGTATTCTGATTGACATTGCTTACATGGTGGAAGAGACATAAGTCATGACCTTTAGTCTAAAAAAAATGCCTATACTAATGCCTCCGCCGAGACTTGACGAGTCACTTACCGACATTATGCAATCACAGTGGCTACTGAACTTAAACGCTGTGCCTATTCATCGTCTGCAACTAATGCGCCGAGAGAGAAGCCAACAACTTCGGACACTCTACCTCGCCACCAAACACCACGATTCTCGGGAACTGGCGTGCCAACGGTATGGAAAAAACGCGCATTTTTTAGATGTACGTAATTTGGCGGCACAGCAGGTGCATGTGTTTCAGTGTACATGAGCCCATTTTTAGCAAACGCCGACTTTACCTTTTCAGCAGCCTCACCGTCTAATCCAAACGAAAACTCTTCACCAAACCCGTCAAAATATTCCTTACCTCCGACTAACGTACCCGATACTAAAAAACCGCCAACGGTTAACGTAATATCAAAAGTCATTTTACCGCTATTAGTAATTTCAATTAAATCTTGCAAAAACCAATCTTTGCTATCGATATCAACCACTTCAGTTAGCGTTGCATTATTTTCATTCATAGATAGTCCGTACATTTGCTATTAATAAACTGATATATAAAACCAATTAAAGATTAATAACATAGTACATTTTTCCGGCAGGATACAAGCATCTTAAAAATAACGGCAAAAACGAAAAACTCACATCTTAATTTTCGTTTTTTACATGCATATCAGTGGCATTGCTTATGATAGAAGAGAGTTGATGACAGTGCCACCAACTCGCTAGGTTCAAAGAAGTGTTTATTTCAAAGAAAAAACACACCTATTTTTCTAACAGAAGACTTATTGACAGGCAAATGAACGTGCTTTTGCAACATCACCTTTTTTGTATATAGCAGTCAATGGATAAGGACACAGAGGGCGAGAGATCCCTTTCATAGTTTCTGGAATATCACGATTATCATCACGTGTTGCTGCAACAACCTCCGCAGGAGAGTGACCTTGTTCAACCCAAGAAATCAACGGTTCAAGCATATTAAATTGATCAGCAGAAGGCCCACCTTGACCATGCGGCATACCTGGAATGCGATACAATTTAGCAAAATTGCTCGCGTTTCCATCATTATTTTCATCTAAACGATTGTACCAGCGCACAGTATCTTTAACAGAGAAAACAGGGTCACTGTTGCCATGATAAATCATCATTTTGCCATTTGACTGTTGGAACTCTTTCAGTATTGGATTATCAGCGTTAGGTGGTGTCATCACATTCATCGCTGACAGTGGAAACATTTTAGTTTTATTATATATTTTTGGCGCATCTTCATCGAAATCATAGGCCAATAAGAAGTCAATCAATGACTTGGGGTCTCCGCCTACATTAACAGGTGGCGTGCTAAATATATGCGCTAGAGATGCCGCCCCCATAACCCCAATAATAGGTTGATGATCCCATGATTTGATATGGCTCTCAACTTTCCAAAAACGCCATCCACCTGAACGAATACCCGAGTCATATACCCAATCAGAATAGAGCGCCTCATGCTTACTATTACTAGGACCTTGGTGCATCAAGACCAGCGCGTTAATTTTTTCTTCTGGTAAGCAACCTTGTCTCGAATCCGTTGCACAACTTAACGCCTGCGGATTAAAGAGCTTCTGACATTCATCTGATGCGAATATCAAACCGTCTTGCGCACCGTCTAAAGTATCACATCGCTCCAATATCGCATCTGAAAACGAATTCAAATCTTGGCGGGTCAGTGCTTGACTAATGTCACTGTTTACAGCGTGAAGCGCTTGAATATCCCAGGCATGTTGAACCGCCGCTTTAGGCAAGTTAAAACCGGGATAGCCGATCAACAAGCCATCAAACATATTTGGGTAACGAACAGCCGACACCATCGCTTGCCGTCCACCATTAGACTTACCAATACCATACGCATATTGAATCGGCTGTTTGTAATAGCTTTCTACTAACTGCCGCGCAGCAGGGTTCAATTTTTCGATAAAAGAATATCCATAATCTTGACGCGCCTGAGGGTCATGGCCAAATATTGCCCCGCCGACTAACCCAGCGTTTGGATTCAATTTGCCATTGTGGCCCGCATCACTGGATACCACAGCAAACCCTTGATTAATCGGATATTGATCCGGTGTTAAACCTGCTACGACACCCAAAGCAGGCTTAACCGCACCATCGTTACCACCATTAAATTGAAATGCAAACCGCTTCTTCCAGTTTTCAGGCAATCGCAGTTCAAATTTCAGCGAGTAATATTTGCCATCCACTCCTGTCCGCTTATCAAGTTCTCCTAATACCAGGCAATAGGGAACATTCACAACATCATCGTTAGAAATATATTTTGTTGTTATATCAACGTTGTTTGATATTGAGTTTGGCAAAGATTGACAGTCCATCTCAGCGGCTTGTCCAAGCGATGCAGTCAGAAACAGAGCAAAACTTGTGTTAAGCAATAGAATCGGTTTCATATAGGATCCTGTTTTTTTGTTATTTTAATAGCTGCAACTCAAAACAGTTTGAGCGCTAACCAATAATAAGCACAATAAACAATAAAAATAATTCAATTCCTCCTTAACGAATTCAATTTTTAGAACGCTATTCTTAAAACACCATGGGAATTGACAACATTTGGAGACTAGATACAGCCAATACTTCATCTCTTACATAGAGAAAATACATTCAAAATATGAATGAAGAGATTACAAAGATATCATCATGCGAAAGAGATCCGGTCGAAATTTGACGAGCATACTCCGTAAAATCGTTTCGCTTTTTCTACTTGTGATGCTTCCGTTGTACCTGGAACAATAAAATAACCGGGAGCAATAATCGGCTGAATCTGAGTGACCGAAATATTAAACAAGCCTCTCACTGGAAAAACGTCACTAACAAGTGGCTTGATATGGGTAAATAAAGCTCCATATTCACTATCTGATGGTTAAATATAATGTGCGGCCCCTTTAACCTTAAAGCCTTTTTGCTTAAGTACATGCACAAAACTAACACAAACTAACGGGTTATCTAGAACGTTCTTCCTACTGCTTGATGACGCAATATCAGCAATAACAATATGGAGGTCGTCGACAAAGGTAAAATTTTTTTTGGGAGAACAATTTGGATTACCATCAGCTCCTAATGTTGACAGCCAGCAAAGCACACTTTCATTTAATGAATTTTTTACTTCTGAAGGTAAGCATATTTTTACCACTCTTAACATGAAACATAGATTAATGGTTTATACGAGAAACAATATTTCCGCCAGCTTAGAGTAACCAGTTAATATAACTGTTCATCACGTCAACACAGTACGCGGTGTTGCTCTTATTATCTGAATTTAAGCCCTTCTGATCCATTAAACATTCCATTATAAATAATAATCTAGAAAAAAGTTTATTATTTCATTTTCATCCACCAAAGAAAATCCTTTATTTTCAAACTCTAATAAATCATTTGATGATGGGAATGAAAAGTACTGACCTGAGCTTGGCTGAGAAAAAGCTCCTACCGTTTTATTTTTTCTATAAGAAAAATAGCATTTAATATCAATTCTACACCCGAAACATATAGATTTAATACATGCCAAAGATATGACTTATTTTTGTCAACTTCAAATCTGGATTTAGACAGAATTCGACCTGAATCAATACTTCCATCTTCAATATAGTGTAATGTCGTACCAATTTCTTTTTCATCATTTAACATTGACCAAAAAGTAGCCATCACACCTCTATATTCTGGTAATAGACCTGAATGTAAATTCAATACACCAAAGGAAGGAATATTTATTACATCATCTTTAAGTATATTGCCATAGCGAATTAAAATGATCAGGTCAAGTTGATGCTTTCTTATTTTCTCTATGTTTTCAAATGAGTTAATTTTATTTAACACCTCCATTAGTTGCAACAAGTATTCATTCAATTGTTCAAAAGTTTTACATTCCGATTCAAAATGGACTCTATTGATTAATGGTGACATCAATTGATTAAAACGATTTTGTTCAAAAAATTTCAACGTTTCCAATCGAGGTATATTATTTTGGCTAGCACCAACTTTTGACGATAAAAATACCGATATATCGTGGCCCCTAAGGCCTGGAATTAACAAATTAAGAGCATAATTACTCGCAATATTTTTATTAGCTAAAATAATAATTTTCATTCTGTAACTATCCATAGCCTATTGAAAATACAACGTTAAAGTTAAGGAAGGTATAAGCAAGCTTCAGCCTGATCAGAGAAACAGCCTCACACATCATTTTCAATCCACTTGTTAAGATGCTTATATCTCTTTTATAAAGTGATGCGTTGTTTTAATTTTTGTGAAACCGACAGTTTTGTTAGCTTCTAGACTTCATGGGTAATGAGTGGTCGTATCGCTTGCCAACTTTCTATATCCTTTTTGTATAGCCCAACCCTCTACAAATTCCATTAAATTCCGCCCATATTCCTTTCCTCAATATTTTGAACGAATACACCAACCTTCTATGTAGGGAATTTCCTGATCGTGACTTCTGGGAGCATCTTTTCTAATCGAAAATTCTATAAAACCAATAGGGTCATTATTTTCAACGACTATATAAATAAAGTAATCATTCGAGTTAAATATTTTTGTTATTTATTCATTTAATGTTTCATGACTATAATAAGGCCATAATTCTAGCCGGAGTTGTAGAATGATCTTTCTATACTCCTCTCTTCCTTTAATTATATCCATTATTTTTTACCTAACATTCAAGCAATGGCAAACGTTAACGCGCCCAGTCACACACTGCCGATCATCAATACTTCTACTAGAGAACATGCTTAGTATATTGTTTTTTAGCACTCGCCATCACAGATTATGATTGAGTAAACAACCAAACGCCCTGCATTACCATTTTTTAAAATTTGGTAGCTTCTAAGGATATCATCTTGTTTTTCTCCAACATAGAATTTATGTTTATTTGCCTTTTTTAAAGCGAGTCACGGCAATACCAGCACCCGCTCCTATGCAGGGCGCGAGCATACCTTGAAAAACTAGCTTCAAGCCTGCCTAAACCTATATTGTAGTTAGGGCTCGAGCATACCTTCTAGGTAAAATGTTGCAGGAATGGACATTTTCCCCTTAGACGACACCGTTAAGGTCGGGGAAACGAGCTCCAGATGAGACCAGAGCCGCGTTAAGTTATTTCAATTTCCAACGTACGGTTTGATTGGCGTAGAATGGAACAATCGGATCGCCGTCAGGCAAGATAATACTGTCCGGCACTTGCCAGTCTTCTTTTACTAGCGTGACGGTCTCAGTGTTACGAGGCAACCCATAGAAGTCGGGACCGTGCAAACTAGCAAAACCCTCTAGCTTGTCTAGCGCGTTTAACTCTTCGAATACTTGTGTGTACAACTCGAGAGCAGACCAAGCACTGTAGCATCCCGCGCACCCACACGCATTCTCTTTCTTATGACGCGCGTGCGGCGCGGAGTCTGTTCCAAGGAAGAATCGATTTGAACCTGAAGCCACTGCGTTACGCAATGCCTCTTGGTGCGTCGAGCGCTTTAGTACTGGCAAGCAATAGTTGTGCGGCTTTATACCACCATCAAGAATATCGTTACGGTTCATCATTAAATGCTGTGGTGTGACCGTTGCAGCAACACCTTCACGAGCCGACATTACAAAGTCCGCCGCATCTTTGGTGGTGATATGCTCAAAGATGACCTTTAAAGAAGGTACTTTTTCAACGATACGTACTAGGTGTCGATCGATGAACTCTTTTTCTCGGTCAAAGATATCAATGTGTTTTTCGGTGACTTCACCATGAATCAAAAGCAGCATGCCATTTTCAGCAAGCGCTTCAAACACAGGAAACAATGAATCTAAACTGTTTACGCCAGCATCAGAGTTGGTCGTTGCACCCGCTGGGTACATTTTGGCTGCAACAGCGCCCGCTTTTTTTGCGGCTTTAATATCGTCTGCTGTCGTTTTGTCAGTCAGGTACAAGGTCATTAGCGGCTCAAAACTGCTACCTTCTGGGCGAGCTGCCATGATACGGTCACGGTACGCTGCAACCATTTCTCCTGTTGTAACAGGCGGCACTAAATTTGGCATAACAATCGCGCGCGCAAAACAACGTGCGGTTGCTTTTACGGTTTCATTAAGCATTAGGCCATCACGGAAATGAAGATGCCAATCGTCAGGTTTTATGAGGGTAATTTCGTTCATGCTTAAGCCTTTTTATTCTCTGCTTTGATTTATTTACTGTGTAAAGCGACGTATTTCTTATTAAAAGTGTACGGCAAGGGGTTGTCACGCACACAAAAAAGCCGAGTCAAGACTCGGCTTTTTTTACTCTAATGATTACTCAGAGCGTTTACCACGACGTTCACGTGGTGCACTGTTGGAACGTCTTCCACGATCACCACCGCCACCAGGACGACGATCACCGCGACGCTCACCACCGCCAGCTGGACGACGATTACCACCAGCAGGACGACGGCTCGGATTAGAAGCGCGCTCGTTTAATGCATCAGCGTCTTTAAGGACACTGATTTCAGTACGCTGACCACAAATACGAGTTTTGTTTAGCTTACCGATAGCCTGTTCAGAAAGATCTGCTGGCAAATCAACGGTCGCGAAATCTTCGTAGATTTCGATATGACCAATGTAGCGACTTTCAACGTCCGCTTCATTTGCAATCGCACCAACGATGTTACCCGGCTTAACGCCATCACGGTAGCCGACTTGAACAACGTAACGCTGCATGTCCATGCTTGGATTGTCTTTAAGTGGCATCGCATCTGCCGTAACAGGACGATGACGACGAGGCGCGCGTTCTGCACGATCAGGACGGTCATCACGATCACGACGTTCACGACGCTCTTGACGAACTTCAAGCTCTTTCAGAAGCAACGGTGTTTTACCTTGTGCCATGTGCGCTAATGCCGCACCTAACTTAACAGGGTCTACATCGTTTTCTTTCTGGTAGCTAGCAGCCAATTCAATAAAGAAATCCAGATCTTCGTTATCAATTGTGTCCGTGATGCGCTGTTTAAAGCGAGCAACACGTTGTTCGTTGATATCAGAAGCCGTAGGCAATTGCATACGCTCAATCGCTTGACGAGTCGCACGTTCAATTTGCTGCAACATGCGGCGTTCACGATGGCCAACGAATAGGATCGCTGTACCAGAACGGCCCGCACGGCCAGTACGACCAATACGGTGTACATAAGATTCTGTATCGTAAGGGATGTCGTAGTTTACAACATGACTCACACGATCAACATCTAGACCACGTGCTACAACGTCTGTTGCCACAAGAATGTCAATTTGCCCCTTCTTGATACGATCTACAGTACGTTCACGTAAGTTTTGACTGATGTCACCGTTCAACGCTTCACAAGCATGACCACGAGCGGTTAGCTTTTCAGCCAATTCAACCGTTGCAGCTTTAGTACGAACAAAGATGATCATGCCATCGTGTTCGTTCATTTCAAGAATACGTGTTAACGCATCCAACTTATGAATACCGCTTACCTGCCAGTACTTTTGACTGATAGTTGTCGCTGTAGATGTCTTCGTCAGAATCTTAACTTCTTTAGGGTTGTTAAGATGCTTGTTGGCCACTTTACGGATCACAGGTGGCATTGTTGCTGAGAACAATGCTGTTTGGTGACCGTCAGGTGTATGTTCAAGAATCCATTCGACGTCGTCGATGAACCCCATACGAAGCATTTCATCCGCTTCATCAAGCACAAGTGCTTGTAAGCCGTCTAGTTTCAGTGTTTTGCGGCGGATGTGGTCCATAACACGACCTGGCGTGCCGACAACAACTTGAACACCGCGACGCAATTGACGTAATTGCGTATCGTAAGACATACCACCGTAAATCGGCAGTACGTGGAAATCAGGAATATTGCGAGCGTAACTTTGAAACGCTTCGGAAACCTGAATAGCAAGCTCTCGAGTAGGAGCAAGTACCAACAGTTGAGTTGACTTGTTTGTTACATCTATACGTGAAAGCAGCGGTAGCGCAAACGCTGCAGTCTTACCAGTACCCGTCTGCGCTTGCCCTAGTAAATCGTGCCCTTCAAGAAGGTAAGGAATACTTTGCGCTTGGATAGCTGAGGGTTGCTCGTAACCGAGGTCGGCAACCGCTTTAAGAATAGGGGCGGCTAAGCCCAACGAATCAAATGTTGGCTGAATATCAGCGTCAGACATGTAAATGAGTACCTTTCTATAGGATGGTTGAAGTGCTTGTGACACTTCATTTCAGTTCGAGGATAAACCTGACGGCGAATTATAGGTGAGTAGTGACAAAAGCGCTAGTTAATAAGAGCAATATATTGAATATAATAAGGAAATTTAAAAAATATATCGTTTATTCGGTTAAATCAGGGCAAATCTCGCATTATTCTTGCCTGTTACACCCTACTGAAAACCGAAACAAGATAGACATCACGTCCACTTACCAAGGTATTTGACTGCCATCGTAGTTGATAAAAGCACCAGATTTACTTAAATCTAAGAGCTCGATAACCGACAACAAGCCTTCGACACTCACATCAACTGAAATCAAAGCATTTGGGCCACCCATCGCGGTTTTCACCCAACCAGGGTGAAGCGCCACGACACTGATTCCCTTATGCCTAAGATCAATCGATAGACTTTTTATAACTTGGTTCAGTGCCGCTTTCGAGGAGCGATATAGATACCCTCCTCCAGATTGATTGTCTTCAATGCTACCCACTTTACTACTGAGAAAAGCGAGCTTGGGCGCATCGCTGTCCTCGAGACAATCAACAAACGCTTCTGCAATGAGATAGGGGCCAATCGTATTCGTCGCAAAAACTTTCTGCCACTCCGCAACATCGACCTCGCCGAAGGCCATCCCTTTCGGGCCATAGTAACCTGCATTATTAATAATCCAGTCTAACGATAGATGTTTCCATTTTTCTTTTAAGACAGAGATAGAGCTCGGTTCCGCCACATCGAGTTGAGCAGTTGAAAGTAAAGGATTTTGGTCTTCCAGTGTCAGCAATTCAGTGGCACTCTCAGGTCGTCGATAGGTCGCCCAAACTCGATGCCCATTAGCAAGCAGATGTTTCACTAACGCCAAACCTATGCCGCGACCTGCGCCTGTTACTAACACATTTCGTTCCATAACGACTCCTAATTGCTTTTATAACGCTCTGGGTTCGAATCCAGCATAATAGCAATCCAACGTAAACGCGGGTTTGCTTCTAATGCCAATTTAACAATTATAGTGAGAGGAATCGATAAAAGCATACCCACCGGACCAAACACCCACCCCCATACTAATAATGACAGAAAGACGACGAGTGTCGATAGCCCCAGTCCCTTGCCCATGTATCTAGGTTCTATGATATTGCCGACAATCAAATTCACCGCGGCAAACCCTAAGGCTGTAAGCCCTGCTCCGAGTGTTCCAAGCTGAACAAACGCCAGCATAATCGCAGGAATAGCAGCGATGATGGAGCCAATATTGGGAACGAAGTTCAACAAGAAGGCACACACACCCCAAAGAATTGGAAAGTCTACGCCAATCACGGCCAGCCAAATCGTAATCGCACCACCCGTTAGTGCACTGACAGACGTTTTGATCACTAAATAACGATTAACCGTCACAATAAACTGGTCGAAACGTGCTAAAGAGCGATGCGCATTATCCAGCGCGATGTGTAATTTCTTAGGCAGCTCAACTGCTTCAAACAAGAGAAATACAACGGTTAAAACCACTAAAAAAAGATTCGTCAGAACGCCACCTAAGCTGGTCAGGGCATTGGCAAACATTTGCATCAATGACGCAGGGTCTACGTAACCTTTCACTTGATCATAGGAAATCTGAAGGCCAAGCGTATTTAGCTGAGCAATGAGTTTTGCCAATTCCGTTCCGAATCGCTCTTTGTACCCGGGTAACGCATTTGAGAAGTCATCAAGTGATGATCCCACCAGCAAAGCGATACTGCCAAGCCCTCCCAATATGAGAAAGACCACGATCAAAATAGACACCCACGTCGGTACCTTTTTTCGGCGCAAGCTCGACATTAAAGGAGCACAAATAATGGCAATAAAAACAGACAGCATAAATGGCACCACAATCTGCGACGCCGATTTCAATCCCGCGATAATGATGATTAACGCCGCAAAGCCGACTAACCACTGTGTACCCTTAGAACGTATAACCATGTCTTTTCCTCATTAAACAGATTCCATCCGCTTACGCTTTTAGCTCGTTTTCTGACCTATTCACTTCTCTGTTATTTCGCTTTACGGTGTGAATCATAAATAAGCGACTTTAAATATAAACCGACTCTAAAACGGGTAAATGCTTTGAGCATAGTCGGATAGATCTTGTAGCATCAAGCGCTTCGATGCGGTTAACTCTTCATCTTGAGCAAGTTCATTTAGACGAGCAAAAAACGCATCCATATGAATCGTGCCACCGCCATCTGCATTCAACAATCTCGTTTGACGATATTCTTCCCACTCTTCACGCTGTTGTTCACTTAGCTGATCTGGGTAGTTTCGACCAAGGTAACGCATAAACATTTCAGGAAGACGACGGTCATCGAACGCCATTTCGATTTCACCCAAGGCTTCAATCGGCGTACTGCGAATTTCTTCCATTCGCTGTTTGTCTTCCCTAGAAAAGAATCCGCCACTGTACAGCATTGTATCGGGGTCTTTATCGATTCGGCGCTCTTCTTGCTCAAACACTTTTGAGAGTTTTGCCACTAACTCTTGAGTTGATTTAAGTATGCTTAAATTAGTCCGGCAAACATCACCGTCTAACGCTAACCTCTCGACAACATCGGCTGCTTTTAAAAACGTCGCAGGTGCCACTGCTGGCGCGCGGTTCAAATGTATTACTTTTAACGGTAAGCGCGTTAGTTCTCCGAGCTCTTCGGTCGTTGAAAATACGCGTTGTCGGATCTCTTCTACCGTTAAGGTCACTAGCGGGGTCGCATCTTCCATCAAGTCGTACACTATGATGCCATTTTTATTACTTGGGTGCGGTGCAAGCGGTGCGACGAATGCAGCAAACTTTTTATCCAACCCGAACATACCTGAAATATGCAAAAACGGCTTCATACGATAAGGATCTATAAACTGCTGAAGCTCACTTTTGTGGCGCATTTTCGCATAGTAGTCGAACAGTTTGGGTTGCGTGTCTCGTATTAATTTCGCAATGGCAATGGTGCCATACACATCGGAAAGAGCATCGTGGGCCTGCTCATGGGCAAGACCATTCGCTTTAGTCAACAACTCCAGCTTTAATGAGACTTTGCCTTCGTCGTTTTTTGGCCATTTGATGCCATCAGGCCTCATGGCATAGGTCATCCTAACAAGGTCGATAACATCCCAACGACTACATTTGTTTTGCCACTCACGAGCATAAGGATCGATAAAGTTACGATAGAAGCCATAGCGAACGACTTCGTCGTCAAATCGCAAAGTGTTGTAGCCCAACGCACAAGTGCCTGGCTGAGAGAGCTCTTTCTCTATCTCTGCCATGAATTCAGCTTCACAAAGCCCTTCACGGTTCGCGTCCTGCGGTGTAATGCCAGTTAATAGACAAGCATCTGGATTAGGAAGTACGTCTTCAGCAAGTTTGCAGTACAACATAATAGGATCACCAATAGGATTAAACTCTAAATCCGTACGAATCCCCGCAAACTGCATTGGTCTGTCTTTGGCAGGATCCACTCCAGTTGTTTCAAAATCAAACCAAAAATACGAGCTAGGCCCAATGTTACTCACAAATAAATCCTGTTCGATCAAAAATAAAAAGGTATTATACGCATGTAACCATGTTTATGGCGATCTGAGGAGTACCCATGCCAAACAATGTGCCTAGCCAAGCACCTACTTTATGCCCATGCGGAACAGGCTTACCGTATGAAATGTGTTGTGGAATGTACCACCATAACCCCGGCACAGCACCAACTGCAGAAGCATTAATGCGCTCGCGCTACTCTGCTTTCGTGCTCAATGACTTCGATTATATTGCCGCCACACAGAAGCTTGAAAGCGACCCAGAACAATCTGCGGATGACGTGCAAGACAGTAATGCCAGCACACAATGGATTAAACTTGCCGTCAACGAGACGCAAGATGGACTAGAGAAAGACAAAACAGGCATGGTTGCTTTTACCGCCCATTTTAAAGAAGGCAAACACATTGGACGTTTGAGCGAACGCTCTTTATTCAAAAAGATCAAAAACGCTTGGTATTACATCTCTGGTGAGCATGAAGTACAAGGAAATACCCCTCACGTTTTACCTGAAGAAATGAAACTGGGCAGGAACGACCCTTGCCATTGCGGATCAGGTAAAAAGTTTAAGAAGTGTTGCGGATAGAAAGTTTAAGAACTATTGCGGATAGAGAGTAGTCGTATTCATTAAAATACGTCAATTCAAATTAACGCGTCGTAAATACACATTGAGAGAACACAGGTTAACCTTGTTCTCTCAAGTTTTCCTCTAGCGCGCCATCCCAGCTCGCTTTTATTTCCCTTATACCACTGTCTAATTTAATAAAACGCTCGACTAAATCTGGATCGAAATGCAATCTCGCATTTTCCTTAATGTAGTCATAGGCGTCTTCAACGGGCCAAGAAGGTTTATAGGCTCTTGGCATTGTCAATGAATCAAACACATCAGCAAGGGCGACGATTCTTGCTGACATTGGAATATCCTCCCCCGCTAAACCTTGAGGGTAACCTGTTCCATCCCAACGTTCATGATGATTCATTGCAACTTCAGCAGCGACTTGAAAAAGTGGTGCCTCACTTTTACTCAAAATACTCTGCCCGATTTCGGGATGAGTTTTCATTATCTCCCATTCATCTGGTGTGAGTTTTCTAGGGGCGGTGAGGATAGCGTCTGGTATTCCGATTTTCCCCATATCATGCATTGGTGCCGCAAGCTTGAACATTTCTACTCGATAATCATCCCAACCCATATCTTTAGCGAGAAGTGCGCAATAATCCGCCATTCTCCACATATGGTTTTCCGTATCTTGATCTTTGAAGCTTGCCGCTTCGCTCAGCATTTTAATTGCCGACGTGAGCGCATCTTCAAGCTGAGCGGTTCGCTCTTCAAGCATTAACCGATCGTGCTTATTGCGCTCCGCTAAGGTAATATGAGTTCGAACGCGAGACAGGAGCGTTTTTTTAGCGATAGGCTTAGTGATAAAATCAACCGCCCCCATCTCGAACCCTTTAGATTCATCCTGCTCCGACGTCATAGCGGTGACAAAAATAATTGGGATATGCTTTAGCCTCGAATCCGCTTTTAAAACATCACACAACTCATACCCGTTCATGTCTGGCATCATAATGTCGAGCAAGATCAAATCCGGTTGCAAACGTTCGAGCACGCCTAGTGCGGCCTCTGCGCTCTTAGCAATGCTGACATGGTATTGAGGCGCCAGAACCGCTCTCAATAAATCAATATTGTCCGCCATATCATCAATAACCATAACCGTCTTGCGAGACGACGTATTCGCTCCATCTATAAGTAACGTAGAGCCATTATTGTCGTTCTTATTCATTTCGCCCATCGACCTGATCTACTCCCCTCAAAATACGCTCCACAATGTCGAGAGCGTATTTATAATCATAGTGCTGTATGTATGCTCTCGCCTCCTCCAATTCCTTGTGGAACGGTAATGTTTTGAAACGAGCAAAATCCAAAATGTAAACTTCTGCATCAGGATTCCCTTCAACAAGTAAGGTACGAAGGTGCCGTAACAAAACAACCAATTCGCGGTCGCTTTTATTCGAACCACCCTCATTTTCAATAACACGTTGAGCGACACCGTCCACGTCGTCTTGTGAATGCCGATCAAGATAACGATCTATGGCAGCAATGACGGTAGAAACTTCATTAACAATTTCGACAATCGCATCATTGGCGACATAATTAGTGGTTTGCTCACGGCGTCCCGCCTGATCTTCAGTTAGGAAATCCCCCTGATTTTCTAACTGTTTGATTAAATGCGCTAACCGCTCTGCCCCAATGTTCCTCGCCATACTAAACGTATTATGTAGAATAATCGTTAACGCCTGATTGGAAGCCTCCGTCACCACAACTGCTTCATGAGAGTGCTGTTTAAGAGTCGTGGGTAATTTAATAAGCTGATCTTTAGCGCGCGTCAGCACACTCATATACAAACTGTGATCTGATAACATCACAGACAAACCTTGCTCAGGGTTGAAAGCTTTGAGTCCGCCCTTCGAGGTATCGCTTTTTTGAAAATCACTTTTAGGCGCTTTTCGTTCTCCTACAGCCATTTTTTCATTATTTTTTAAGGAGCCAGACGTCTCAGCGCTCTGAAGAAGTAACGCTCTATCACTTACTGTTTCAGTGCTTGGTATCCACTTTCGGAGAATGTCTAATAATTCGGTTGGTTTAAACGGCTTCGATAACACCCCTTGCATCCCAGCCTCAAAAACAACCTTTTTTTCGGTTCCCATCACATCGGCGGTCAATGCAATTATAGGTACATTATGTCCTTGTAGACGCATCTCACGAGCCGCTGAAACCCCATCTAAAACAGGCATTTGAATATCCATTAGCACCAAATCAAACGTTTGAACTTTTATGACTTCCAATGCCTTCTGACCATGCTCAGCGAGCACTGATATCACACCCAATTTGTCGAGCAATGCCCTGACAATTTCAGCATTGACCGGATTATCTTCTACAACCAAGACTCTGCGCCCAACATACGCCTTGGCTCGATTAAAAGCGTCTATTTCAGCGTCAATTTCAAGATGACTTTGCTTAAGACTGTCGGGATTAGATAAACTACTAAAAACGGCTTTGGGCGTGACCAACGTCTCAACACCGCTGATATCGATTAACACTTCCCCGAGACTTGTTTTTGCATAAGCCTCATCGCAGAAAACAACACATGGCTTTGACATGCTCTCAATTGGGCAAACATCCTTGAACGCAACGCCCTCGCTGTTTACCGTTTTGAATTTGGTTGCACTAATAAACAACACATCATAACGTCGTTCATTAACCAACTCATTCGAAACAACTTGAAAGCTTGGAAGGTACTTGGAGTTCCCAATAAACTGAGCAGCATGCCGATCATCAGGTATCAGAATAAGCTTTGACTTCGATGCGTAAGTAAACTGAGAAGACGCTTTATCAATTTGATAGGGCAACTCGATAAAGAATGTCGTTCCGCGCCCCACTTGGCTTTTAAAAGATATGTGCCCACCCATTAGCTCTAACAATCTTTTGCTGATACTTAACCCAAGCCCTGTGCCGCCGTATTTTCGTGTTGTACTGGCATCGGCTTGCGTAAAGCCATCAAAAACATCAAGAGTAGAGTCAATACCAATCCCAGAGTCTTCCACACAAAATAATAGCCCTCCTTCTTGACGCCTTTTCACCGTCACACAGACATACCCCTTATCTGTGAACTTGATCGCATTTCCTACAACGTTTACCAACACTTGCTGAATGCGAGTCACATCGCCAATAAAGGCATCATCGAGATTGAAGTCACGCTGAACAAGCAACAGTAGTTTCTTAGATCGTGCGGTGGGTAAGCTAATGTGATGAATGTACTCTAGGACATCATCCAGTAAATAGGAGCGTTCAACGAGGTCAAGTTTGCCTGATTCAACTTTTGAAAAGTCCAAAATATCATTAATCAGTTGCAGTAGATTATTAGAGGATTCGTCAATTCGATTAATATAACGCCGCTGCCTTTCTTGAAGCTCAGTATCCAATACGAGGTGCGTCAAGCCGATGATGGCGTTCATGGGGGTTCTTATTTCATGGCTCATCGTTGCAAGAAAATCTGACTTTGCTTGAGCAGCTACTTTGGCAGCCACGGCCGTTTCCTCAAGGTCGTTTGCCAATCGCGCCATTCTTTTGTTGTCCCTTAGACTTTCTCGTATCAAATACATAAGCAGGGCAATGATAATCGACATCGTAACGGTGAGCAGCATAACCAGCACCCCAAGCTGATTATATAACCGCAATTCGATTGCTCGAGCATTAACACGGTCATCCGATTTAAGCTGCAACCCCCCAACCGAAATCAGTTTGGCGTACTTTTTTATAATCACAGATTCACGCTGAATAATACTAACCTCATCGATGGTCATATCGTCTTTATATAAAAGAAGATCTATATGATCAAACGACGTTTTAATCAGTTCAATATTCTGATCAAAATTAGCAGTTCGTTTACTAAACCGATTCAGCTTGCCTGCTAACAATATGTTTACTCGGCTGTATAAAATATCAAACCTTAGACGCGTATTAGACAGCCGTTTATCAGAAACAACCCCTGATTTTTTGAAGTCATTTAGCAACAGCATTGATTGATTGGCAAATAAATGAGATTCATGATCAAGCTGGTACATCGCCCACAGCGTATCTTCATCACTTTGATTTGCAATAGACTCTGCGCGTTGATGAATTTCAAAATAAAAATAAACAGACGCGGCTAAAAAGAGGGACGCAATAAAGGCAAGAAAACCTAAGGTAAACCGAGCCTTTATCGCGACATTATTCATTGGAATGTTGGGAAAAAGCTAGTCGACTCGAATCGACTTTACCTGCCAAACAGACCGATTCTGAATGACTTCGTTATTGAGTGATGGGTCATCGTCGAATGGATAAACGACAAAAATCGGCCCTTTATCTCTTACACTCAGCATTTTTCCATCGCTCATCAAAGCAAGCAATACATTATGCTTTTTAGCATCGGCAACAGGAACAATCGCGCTGTAGTCATTCAGAGCCGTCACCACCATTTGACTTCCAGACGCGCCCACTGCTTCCAAAACCGCTTTTAGACGAGGACCTGAGTAGGTATTAACCCCGTCGGTCCAAGGAGTATTGGTAACCTGATCTTCAAAGCCTAATTCACGAAGCATGGCCAGATCAAACTCAGCACCATTTGGCGTATTTTGCTCCGAGATTTTACCTGTTACAGTCAGAACCACTCGCCCCTCTGGCGCATCCAATGCATAAGCATTCATTGAGACGGCCGCTGAGAACAGTGTGGCATAGGCGACTTTTTGCATCGCCCCAGTTCGTAGAGATAAAGTACGTTTAACGCTCTGCATCACAGAAACTCCTTTCACTCATCACAAAAACAATTAGCTCACATCTCATTATAGAAATAATAGTCAATAAATCATGGGAGATTAACGAATTGACACCAAACGACACCAAGCGCACATATTGCTAAGGCAATGGCTGTCCTCGAGCAGCCTCCCAAATATCAAACCATTGATCCTGAGACAGTGATACATTCAAAGCATCGACGGCAGAAGACAATCGTTCTACTTTTCCAGAGCCTAAGACAGGGCATATTTTAGAAGGGTGTTGCAGTAACCAAGCCAACGCAATCTGATCAACCGACGCATCCTGTTCACTCGCGACCTTTTGTAAAACGCCCCTCACCTCCTCTTGATGGCTAGAAAGCCCCATTTCCTTAAACAGTGCACCGCCGCCAAAGGGCGACCACGCCATCGGTGTAACAGCGTGTTGTTGTAAATGATTCAAACTACTGTCTTCAATATGTTTAGGTGCAACTACTGACAATTCGATTTGATTTACGATTAAGGGCACCTCTAATCTCGACTGGAGTAAATCAAACTGAGCAGGAGAAAAGTTAGAAACACCAAAATGCTTGACCTTACCAAGGGTAAACAAATGCTCAAAGGCACCCGCAACGTCGTCTGGGTCCATCAATGGGTTTGGACGATGCAGTAACAAAAGATCAATGTAATCAGTATTTAGATTGAAAAGCGATTGCTCAACCGAACGAATAATATGCTCCGGCGAATGATCATATCGATATCGACGCACATCTGGACGTTGATCGCTCGGCAGTCGAATACCACATTTGGAGATCAGTTGAATACCATCGCGCAGCTCAGGTTTAATCTTTAGAGCTTCTCCAAACAGAGATTCACAACGATAGTCACCGTAGATATCAGCATGATCAAAGGTGGTCACACCTAATTCCATTGCCTGCTCAATAAACGCCAGTCGCTCTTGGGCATTAAAACCCCACTCATTCATTCTCCAAAAGCCCTGAGAGATTCTAGAACCTTCAAACCCTAATGGATGATACTGATGTTTCACTTTGTGTCCTCTAGTCGTAAATATGGGTGCATTTCACTGGATTATAACGCGTCAATACGTATACACTATACGCCCTAAAATAATACCAAGCTTGCATTCTAAATCGTTAAAAACGGTTATTTATGTAAATGCTTTGGAATAAAACACACATGCGGCACACCGCAGCTCACATGCAAACGACGATACAGGAACTTTGATGGAAAGTTTAACGCTTGGCCCCCTTTCTTCCGCCAATGGAGAAATCCAGATCCCAGGGTCGAAAAGTCTTTCAAACCGCATTCTTCTATTAGCGACTCTTGCTAAAGGCACCACCAAAATAACCAACCTTCTCGACAGCGATGATATTCGTCACATGTTGAACGCTTTGAAAACAATGGGCGTACAATACACACTTGAAGACGACGGCCGCACTTGTATCCTAGAAGGCTTAGGCGGTCCGATTAATGCAACCCAAGCTGATTTATTCTTAGGCAATGCAGGCACAGCAATGCGCCCGTTGGCCGCAGCCTTGTGCTTAGGCGAAGGCGAGTTTCTACTGCATGGCGAGCCTCGCATGCACGAACGTCCCATTGGAGACCTTATCGACGCACTTAAATCATTAGGTGTCGACGTCGAATATCAAGCCGAGTCCGGTTACCCTCCGCTGAAAATAAATGCCGCTGGTCTTAATGGTGGTGAAGTTTCAATAAAAGGGAATATTTCGAGTCAATTCTTAACGGCATTACTAATGAGTGCGCCGCTGGCGAAAAATGACTTAGTTATTCGTGTTGACGGCGAACTGGTTTCCAAGCCCTATATTGATATCACCCTTCACGTTATGAAGCAGTTTGGTATCGAAGTTGAAAACCAAGACTATCAAGCCTTCGTCGTAAAAGGCCAACAAACCTACGTCAGCCCTGGTGAAATCATGGTTGAAGGCGACGCGTCATCTGCATCGTACTTTTTGGCTGCTGCTGCCATTGCTGGCGGTAAAATCAAAGTCCACGGCGTGGGTTCTGACAGTGTCCAAGGTGATGTTAAATTTGCGGACGCGCTTGCGGCAATGGGCGCAAAAATCACTTATGGCCCTACTTGGATAGAATCTGAACGCGGCGAGCTAAAAGGCATTGATATGGACATGAACCATATCCCTGATGCGGCAATGACCATTGCAACCACGGCTCTTTTCGCTGAAGGCACGACAACGATCCGCAACATTTACAACTGGCGTGTAAAAGAGACCGATCGCTTAAACGCGATGGCAACGGAACTTAAAAAGTTAGGCGCTGACGTAATCGAAGGTGACGACTACATCACCGTTACTCCAGTACCAACACTAAAACACGCGGCAATTGATACTTATAATGATCACAGAATCGCGATGTGTTTCTCACTTGTCGCCTTCTCTGATACGAAAGTAACAATCAACGATCCGGGTTGTACCTCGAAAACCTTCCCAACTTACTTCGATTTATTTTCCCAAGTCGCTAAGTAATAGAACGTTGAAAAACGTCACCTAAACTAGCGCAAAAAATCGAATAAAAAAGGCCCCATAAAGAGTTATGGGGCCTTTTAGTTTTCAACTCAGAGCCTGAAACACTTAGTAAAGAAATACCCTAGAGAGGCTTCTTTTTAGGTTCTTCGAACGGCAGTCTTTTTTTAGGTCCAATTCGATGCGGCCTTCTTTCAGACAACTCAAGATAAGCGGTTTGTTGCTCTGAGCTCAGAACAGCAAATAAAGCGGCCTTATTCTTCGCTTTCACTTTAATCAGGTCTTTCACTAAGTCAGCTTGTTTAGCAGCACTTTCACCCACTTTTTCTAAGTATTTTTCGTCACTTGGCGTAAGCCTATGCATTTGTCTTTCGAGAGAAACCAGTTGCTTTTCAAGCGATTTGATTTCCTCATTGCCTTTCTCCAAGACAGTAAATACTTTGATACGGGTTTCGCTATCTAACTCCAACTCTTTAGAAAGGCGCGCCAACGTCCCTTCTACTTTAGCCATATCCGGCATTTCACCTTTGCGCATGCCATCGAAAAACATACCGTCCATCAATGGGGGAGGCATTAACCTAGCATGCTCTGGATGAGGGCCTTTCATACCGGCCCCCGCCATTGCATATGAACCAGCGCCAGTGATACATAACGCAACCAAACTCGCTCGGCTAAGCAAACCACTCACTTTTATCCTCATCATCCTCATCTCCTTTATCATCGCCAATGGATGATCTTATTATGAGCAATCGAGTGTGATTGTGTGTCAGCCATAAGAAAATGCAGTGTAAAGGCGCCTTTAACTGTTCGATAACCACCTTTAAGCGATATCACCGCAACGCTGGGTCCCAATCCTTCCAGACCACTTCCCTACCTTGCTGACGAATCATGTTAGAAACATCGTAAACAGATCGATCATCGCTGATTTCGAATTGTTCCAGAGCTTCTTTTGCGTCTTCGGCGTACCCTCCTGGCTGAGTCTTTGACTCTGCGCTCATCGTCGTTACACCAAAGCGAATGGCATGCTTTCGAAACTCGGCAGACTCTCGCGTAGATAAGCTCATTTCAACATCTGCATCAAACAACCGCCATGCCGTCATGAGCTGTATCAGCTCTTTATCAGAAATCACAGATTTAGGCTGAATCCCTCCTTCACAGGGACGTATTCTAGGGAAAGCCACGCTAAAACGTGAACGCCAGTAACGCTTCTGCAAATGACGTAGATGCGCCGCCATCATCACTGAGTCGATTCGCCAATCATCCAACCCCAATAGAACGCCCAACCCAATTTTGTGAATACCTGCTTGACCAATGCGATCAGGCGCGTCGAGTCGATAATTAAAATTGGACTTATTGCCACGAAGATGGTGCTCTAAATACGTTTGTCGGCGGTAAGTTTCTTGATATACCAAAACGGCATCCAATCCCAAACTTTGCAACCGCTTATAATCACTGGATTCCAACGGCTGAACTTCCATTGATAACTGACTAAAGGCAGGTTTGAATTGCGGCAAAACCTTCTCAAAATAGGGCATTGAAACCTTATTCGTCTCGCCTGTAACAAGCAAAATCGAATCAAAGCCTTTGGACTTAATCGCCGCAATTTCACAATCAATTTGCTCGGCGCTTAAGGTTAAACGTTTAATCGCATTACTCATGGAAAAGCCGCAATAGGTACATTCGTTTGCGCACGTATTAGACAGGTACAGCGGTGCAAACAAGCTGACCGTATTGCCAAATCGCTGCATCGTGAGCCGTTCACTTTGAGTAATCATCTCCATTAGATAGGGTTTCGCCGCCTCAGAGATCAGCGCAGCGAAATCAAACAATGTTTTTTTTCTACTCGCCAGCGCCTGTTCAACATCTCGTGTTGTCGCATTCTTACACCAAGATCCAAACTCTTCCCAGTTCAAATGGTTTTCAAGCACATCACTAAATTGCCCACTCACCGCAGCGCTTTGCTCCAACAGCCTGATACGTTGCTTAGTGACTTTTTTTGGTGACGAGTGATCGGTGGATTGAGGCGTATTCATGACAACGTGTCCAAGAAATTTGTCAATGGACTCGAGGCGCTTGCCTCATTTGACTGTCGACCTAGGCCTGCCTCGTAGGCTAGGCGTCCTGCCTGAACCGCCAGTTTAAATGCTGCGCCCATATTTTCAGGGTTTGGAGACACCGCCATCGCTGTGTTTACCAACACCGCGTCCGCACCCATTTCCATCGCTTGTGCTGCGTGAGACGGTGCGCCTATTCCTGCGTCTACGATCACAGGAACATTAGTCTGTTTAATAATGATCTCCAAAAATCGCTTGCTGGCCAACCCTTGGTTAGAACCAATCGGGGCGCCTAATGGCATCACGCACTGACATCCCACCTCTTCCAGCCGTTTACAAAGTACCGGATCAGCATGAATGTATGGCATCACAACAAAGCCTAAACGCACTAACTCTTCGGCTGCCGTGAGTGTTTCGATCGGATCAGGCATTAAATACCGTGGATCTGGGTGTATTTCCAGCTTCACCCAATTTGTATCCAACAACTCACTAGACAGCTGCGCGGCATAAACCGCTTCTTTAGCCGTTCGCGCGCCAGAGGTATTGGGTAGCAGCTTGATACCGCTTCTTTGCAGGGGTTCTAATATGTTGTCTGAACGATTTTTTAAATCCATCCGCCTAAGCGCCAGTGTCGTTAATTCGCTACCGCTGGCAGCGATAGACGACATCATATGCGCCGAGCTTGCGTATTTACCTGTTCCAGTAAACAGTCGTGAACCAAACTCATGCCCCGCTATGGACAACGACCTTGTTTGCAGACTATCAAGCTGAGTGCCATTTAGATTATTTCTGTTTGATGTCATCTTTTTACCCTCCTGCAATCGATTCAAATAAATCCAGACTCATTCCATCTTGAATGTCGGTCTTATCCCACTGGCTTTTTGGAACAACATGACCGTTTACAGCCACTGCAATATGACGACCTAAGTCAAGCTCATCAATCAACTCACGAATCGTCGTTGCTTGGCTTAGCACTGAATCACCGTTTATTAATAACGACTTTTCCATACGCTACCCCTCCTCCTGCTTCGCGCTGTCTATTACAGACGCTGTGCTAGAAGTCGACTCATGGTCAGAAGGCTTTTTACAAGCCAAAAGAATCCGCTTTATTGCAAGCTCCGGTTCAGGCGAGAGTGTAATGGCCGTCACTAGTGCTATAGAATCGACGCCCGTTTGCTTTACTGCTGCTACTCGACTTTCACTGATTCCACCAATGGCAACCGTCGAATAATGACCTTTCAGAAGCGCTACGTACCTTTTAAGGCGTTTCGTTCCTTGAGGTGACGAAGGCATGTCTTTTGTTTGAGTTGGAAAGATATGCCCTAAGGCGACATAACTCGGCTTAATAGAAAGCACTTTTGCGATTTCAAAGTAACCGTGGGTACTGATACCCAAGCGTAAACCTGCTTCTTTGATCTGTTGCAAATCGGCGATTTCTAGATCTTCTTGACCTAAATGAACGCCAAACGCGCCATACTCGATGGCTTTTTCCCAATAGTCATTAATAAACACTTGCGCGTCATAAGCACGACCCAACGCAATGGCTTGACGAATATGCTCGTCTAGATCAGGATCATTAGGGTTTTTTATGCGCAGTTGTGCGGTTTTCACGCCTTGTTTAAGTGTGCGTTCTAACCATTCAATCGAATCCAATACAGGGTACAGTGACATTTTTGAGGTTTGAACCAGTGCAAACTCATCTTCCATTGCAACGCGGGTTTTAAGAGATGACACGCTAGAACAAATCGTAGGAAAATACGAAAGCGTCGATGGCCAACTCGGTGGCCCCAGTGGTCCAGCCCCCGCCCCAATCTCGACGCCAAGACTTAGCGCTTCACTAATATACGCTTTGGCAAGCGTTAAGGCATCCAGCAACTCATAACCGTGGGCCATAAAACTGGCAATTGCCGTCGATAGTGTGCAACCCGTGCCTCGGTCATTGTGCGCAGTTAACCTTGGCGCGCTAAAACCAATGGCCTGCTGCTCATTCGATAAAAGCCAGTCGCAACTGACATCCTGTGTTTTGTCGTGACCTCCTTTCACAAACCACTGTGTATTAAAGTCTTTTAACCAAGGCGAAACACGTGCATATAATTCACTTGGCGAGGTGGAATTAACAGTATTACCTAGCAACACTTCGGCTTCATGTAAATTGGGTGTCACCAAAGTCACATTAGGGAAAATTTCCCGTAGCAATGCACCGACTACTCCAGATTCTTGAAGCTGATTACCCTTATTGGTACTGGCCGCCATAACAGGATCAAAGATCACTGGCACCGTCGGAAATTTCTCTCGAACCGCCCTTAACCAATGACCGCACTCGCTAATCAAATTCTCTGTCGGTAACAAACTCACTTTTATCGCATCGGGGATAACGTCATCCAATAACGTTATCCACTGCTGATTAAACACCTCTAAACTGACGGGCTCGACTAAATCCACTTGCTTTGAGTTTTGCGCTGTAACCGAGGTCACGATCGTTTGTACGTGACACCCCAGATCTTGCCCTGTTCTTAAATCCGCCTGTAATCCAGCATGAGCCGACGAATCAGACCCGCCGACACACCAAACGACAGGCATTCTGCTAGCGCTGACGGCAACGCCGCCAGCCTTCTCTTTTTCAACGTTTTTCATAACCAACCTTTTGACATTCGCTTTTAAATACGCACTATTGAGGCGTTAACTTTCAAGTTTGTCGGTGGTTAAATAAACGTCGCTTCCTAATTCTTTAAACTGCTCAGACATCTCCTGCATACCTTGCTCCACATTGATCGCGTCAATACGGTCAGCGTTTTGAGCATTGGACTCCTCTAACCCTTTGGCGTAGTCTCGAACTTCCTGAGTAATTTTCATCGAACAGAATTTCGGGCCACACATTGAGCAAAAATGCGCGACTTTTCCTGACGCTTGAGGAAGAGTTTCATCGTGAAATGAACGTGCTGTTTCAGGATCAAGAGACAGGTTGAATTGATCTTCCCAGCGGAACTCAAAACGCGCTTTTGACAAGGCATTATCGCGAATCTGCGCACCGGGATGCCCTTTTGCCAAATCAGCAGCATGAGCGGCAATCTTATAGGTAATCAATCCTTCTTTTACATCTTCTTTATTTGGTAGGCCAAGATGTTCTTTTGGTGTCACGTAACATAGCATGGCACAACCATACCAGCCGATTTGAGCCGCACCGATACCTGACGTGAAGTGGTCGTAGCCGGGCGCAATGTCTTGTGTCAATGGCCCTAATGTATAAAACGGCGCTTCATGACAATGCTCTAGCTGAAGATCCATATTCTCCTTGATAAGCTGCATTGGCACATGCCCAGGCCCTTCAATCATGACCTGAACATCGTATTCCCAAGCGACTTTGGTTAACTCACCAAGCGTCAACAATTCAGACAGCTGCGCTTCGTCGTTCGCATCCATAATAGAACCTGGGCGAAGACCATCGCCTAGCGACAGGGACACATCGTACGCGGCACAGATTTCACAGATTTCACGGAATCGCGTATATAAAAAGTTTTCAGTGTGATGCGCTAAACACCACTTCGCCATGATTGAACCGCCACGAGACACGATGCCAGTTAAGCGTTTCGCGGTCATAGGCACATAACGTAAAAGCACGCCACAGTGAATCGTGAAATAATCGACGCCCTGCTCAGCTTGCTCAATCAAGGTGTCTTTAAACACGTCCCAGTTTAGGTCTTCGGCAACCCCATTTACTTTTTCAAGTGCTTGATAAATTGGCACAGTACCAATAGGTACAGGCGAGTTACGCAAAATCCATTCACGCGTTTCATGAATATTCTTACCCGTAGACAAATCCATGACGGTGTCAGCACCCCAACGTGTTGACCAAACTAGCTTTTCAACTTCTTCTTCTATCGAAGACGTCACCGCAGAGTTACCAATGTTGGCATTGACCTTCACCAAGAAATTTCGACCTATAATCATAGGTTCTGTTTCAGGGTGGTTAATATTAGCGGGAATAATAGCGCGGCCTGCCGCAACTTCTTGACGAACAAACTCTGGCGTTATTTCTGTTTGAAGATTTGCACCGAAACTTTGACCTAGATGCTGTTTCTGCAACAACTCACTTTTAATGGCTTCGCGATTTTGATTCTCTCGGATCGCAATGTATTCCATCTCTGGCGTAACAATACCTTGCTTAGCGTAGTGCATTTGAGAGACACATTTGCCATTTTTGGCTCTGCGAACTTTTGGCAGTTCCTTGAATCTTAATTCGTCTAATTTTTCGTTCATCAAACGCTGTTGAGCAAATTCAGAACTGACGTTTACCAATGTTTCCGTATCATTTCGGTCTTCGATCCACTTGGAACGTGGGGTACGAATTCCCTTATGCACGTCGATACTTTCTTGTGGGTCTGAATAAGGACCTGAGCAATCATAGACGTAAATAGCTTCGTTCGGCTCAAAGGTTAAATTATCTGGATCTGACCCAATAGGCGTATCGGTTAGATTGATTTTGCGCATCGGAACTTGAATCGAAGCGTCGCTGCCTTCGATGTAAACACGCTCTGAAGCGGGACACGGTTTCGCCTGTAGAGACTCAATAAATTCCTTTGCCTCTAAACGGCTTTGTTCGCGAGTTTGTTTTGTAATTTTGTTCGACATGAGCATTATCCATATTATTAAACTTAGAAAATGCTTGTCAGGAGATTACCTATCAAAATATGAGCGTACTCATATGCGTTAGGTAACAGTATTCGATGAATTTAAAAGCGCAGTACTCGTTAGCAGTCTGAGAGACATCTCACAGCAAATACACTCGTAAAATCATCAGAAATACATTTGCTGCAGAATAAAGAAAGTAAATTTTCTTGTTCCCTACGCAGGTGGTTAAGCCTGATCAGGTTCCGCGGATCCCGCATTTAATTATGCGATCTCAGCCAAATGGCACTCCGACAAGTTTTTTTATATAAACAAATTGCAATCTGAGTGTAAAGCGAAAAGAAATAACCGTGTGTTTAGGTTTGTCGGAAAGCACTAATCTGACGCTGACGCATTAATTTTCTATGGTAGTGATTTAGCTAAGAAGGTAATGTAATTAAACAAGACCATACTAACTGGAAACTTTGTTTACACGTATTGAGTTTCCATCATAAGGACAAACCAAACAATGGAAGTAAAAGAAAAATGAGTAGGATTTATACAATCTCAGCAGTGTCAGGCAGCCTCCGCACCGCTTCGCTAAATACTCTGTATTTGAATGCTCTTAAGGCCACAGCGCCCGACAACGTTGAGTTTCACATATTTAACGATTTAGAATCTATTCCCCCCTTTAATGTAGACAAGGACGAAAATCCGCCAAGTTCAGTTTCGCGCTGGAAGGCATTTTTAGAACCCGCTGATTTAATCGTATTGTGCAGCCCTGAATACGCTCACGGCGTCTCTGGCGTGATGAAGAATGCATTAGACTGGCTAGTTTCGAGCTATCTACTAATAGATCGCCCAATAGCATTACCCAACATATCTGTCAGGGCAACTCATGCTCAAGAACATATGTATGAAGTCATCCGCACAATGGGTTTTTCAATCATTGAAGAGTGCAGCTTAAAAGCCTCGCATGAAAGCCCGCTTGTAAACATCGAATACAACTTGGAACAGATGCTCAGCGACAAAATGATTGTCGAACAGTTGAACCTGTTTTGGGACAGAGCGGAGACTTTCTTAGCCTATCAAGACTCAACGTCTTCATCTTAATTTAGCATTATTCAGTGAGCCGAGGGCAACATGGAACCATGTTAATGTATTGCACTATTCTTGGTGCATCACCCTGATTTGGGCGACTTCCATGCGGCAGATACGAATGCCAGATTATCAAATCTCCGGCTTCTGCTCCTATTGGTTTGGAGCCCAAAGCATGTAAGTCTTGTTTCTGCGGGTCCGAGTTCTGATCAAGCTCAGCAAGCCACTTTTCGAGATGTTTATGAAAACCTGGGACGAGTGTCAACGCCCCTTGCTCAGGCTCAGTATCAGTTAAATAGAGAATGCCTTGCGTTGAGAACATCAAAGGTCGGCTAAAGTCCAAATCCCAGTGAAGATCGGGCCCAGGAAAAAGGTGCGCCGCGGTCTGAGGTGGATTAAAGCCGCACCGATCATGCGACACCCAAAGATCACTTGTTCCCCAAAGCTGAGCAAAGGCTTTATGGATTTTTAAGCTGTAACGATTTTGATCAAATACCTTATTCTGAATCTCTTCAATCATGATGCCATGACGTTCTGGCGCCTGCGTCGAATACCAAGAAGCAGGATCTGAAGGGGTCCCATTAATCAACTCCCAAATTACATTTTCGGCTTGCTTAGCGTGCTCGATAGGGACGGCTTGTTTAAGGATGACATAGCCATGTTCTTCCCAAAATAAAAGATCTTCGTTACTCAACACTGGCGGGTATTGATCGACACGCTGCAAATAACGCGCTATTTCTGGATTTGGCTGAGTTAAACCGAACGCGGTTTGAAGACGATTAACAGTGAGTGGTTTTGGCAGACCAGCCAACTCTACAATCCAACGCTCGAACTCTTCGAACGAAGCATTTTGGGTGTATAAATAGCTTAGCACCTGCTGAACACTGATTCCTAGCGCATTGTATATTGCACAATCTAACTCATGTTCAGCTCGTCTGTCGCCATCTTGTCCTTGTTTAAACCCATTCACTGAGGACCATATACGCTTTATCTGGGGAACACCAAGCTCTCCAATGTCAGTTGATAAAGCCATCCTGTCTGTGCTTTCAGCCATATTCCATTTAACTCCGATTAACGTACCTTGGGTGCATGGCGCTATTGTCAAATTATTGGTCAATTCTGTTTACTCTAAACGCGGACGGCGGTTGGCTATACCGCCTCGCCCATAATCGCCTAAACTGACGAGGGTCGTCAAACCCGCAGTGCTCGGCAATGTCATCTATCGTCCAGCGCGTTGTTTGTAGCAGCTGCATAGCCAATGAAATGCGTAAATTATGAATGTACTCTCGCGTCGTTATACCTGTATTGTCTTTGAACATTCGCGTTAAATGGCGAGGGCTACAGCCAACGAGTTCCGATAGCTCTTCCAGAGCCCACATTCTTGTAGGGTTTTCCTGAATCTTATCTTGAACTTGATGGACGCTATTGTGAATGTGATTGCGGTTTTCGAGCCAAGGTGATGCACTTGGGTCGTTTGGTCCTCGTCGTGAGAACAAGACCATATGACGAGCAACCTGACTGGCGCAATTCGCGCCACAGGTTTGTTGCACCAGATGCAGCGCTAAATCAATCCCCGCTGAGATCCCAGCACTGCTGTAAACATTACCATCTACCACAAAGAGTCGGTTATCAAGCACCTTTGACGTTGCATCCGTTTCTCTAAGTTCGTCTAAATGAGCATGATGCGTTGTACAAAGTCGATGGGAGAAGATGCCAAGGCTCGCAAACACAACAGCACCACTGCAAATACTAATAAACTTAGAAAACTGCCCTGCTAGTCGGTCAAACCAGTGACCTATTCGGGTAATCGATTCCGAAGTTAAATCGACGTTTTTCCCAACTGTTCCAGTGCATAAAAGCCAACTATTAGGTTCGATATGGCTAGGAAGAGGATCGACTCGAACATCTAAACCAATCGAGTTTCTAACTTGCTTAACGGGTCCGATGAACTTGAGATTAAAGTTTGCAAAACCGAGCCGCTGAGCATACTGAAACACTTCGGCGGGCCCGGCCACATCAAGTAACACTGAATCCGGTAACACCAAAAAGTAAAGATTGATTTGAGCTTCGCACGACGTCACCTTTACACCCTCTTTTTACTCGTAGATTCGTTCTTCTAATGTGCTAACTTGCGACACCTAACCACTATTCAACTGCGCACCGTTTAACATTTTTGATGCTCTCTATCAGTTTCGCACCAAACGCGTTGAAGAGCAGCCCGCACAACACCAAGACAACGCCTACCCATTGATACGGCGCTAATACCTCGTCAAATAGCAAGGTCGATGCCGTCAGACCAACTACGGGCACGCCTAAGGTCAACGGAGCGACTTGGCTTGCTGGATGCCGACTGATTAAATAGCCCCAAACGCTGTAACCGACAATCGTTGCAATGAGGACAACATAAGCAATTGCACCAATTGCAGGCCAACCTATGTTCATGATTGAACGAATCATGACGTCTTTCCCTTCAACCATGAACGACATGATCAAAAATGGAATGGGCGGTATCCAAGAACTCCAGACAACCAAACTTAGATCCGCTTTATAACCTAAATTACTGATGGTTCGCGCACTAATGTTACCAAACGCCCAACTTAACGCAGCAAAGAGCGTTAGCACAAAGCCGATTAAAGACATGCCGCCTACATCAGCACCTTCCGCTTCCATTGCGATTAAACCAAGTCCACAAACTGCAGACGTAATCGCAACAACTTGATAAAGCTTTATCTGCTCTTTTAAAAGGATAATAGCAATGAGCATGGTAAATAGAGCCTGAGCTTGAAGCACTAATGATGCAAGTCCAGACGGCATTCCATTTACCATGGAAACAAATAAAAATGCAAACTGTAAAAAGCCAATTGGTAAAGCATACAATACCCACCAACGTATCGGCATTTTCGGCATTCTCACAAAGAGACTACCAATAGCTGCAACCAAAAGAAACCGAATAGCCCCTAAAAATAAGGGTGGTACGTCTTCCAAGCCAATGGCTAGGATCACAAAATTGAGCCCCCAAGCAAAGATTACCACTAGACCTAACAAGCTGTCCTTAGTCCCCATTTCGTTCACCTTTACAATAGAATTAACGTCAGCATAAACAGATCAGCAAGTGGAGATAAGGGAACCTAATAGGGTTAAAAAGGACATTATATAAAGTGCTGCACAGAGATAGAAATCACGCCTTTATTTAGGGTAATACAGCTAATTGTAGAACGGGGGCTCATTTCAGAACCAGAAACAAAAAAAGGCCATTGCTTTTAAAGCAACAGCCTTCTAATAAAACGCTATCGACCCGTTTGGTTACTTAGAAACGTCCAAAGCGATACGGATGAGGATCAACCAGTGGCGTATCGTTTGTGACGATATCAGCCGCAAGTTGTCCCGCCGCAGGACCCGTACCAAATCCGTGACCGGAAAAACCAGTCGCGATGGTAAAGCCTGGTAAGCTAGAAATATTATCGATAACTGGATTTGAGTCCGGCGTCACTTCCAATATCCCCGCCCATGCTTCGTCAAGCTCCGCTTTCTCAAACATCGGCCATGCCTTTCTCAGGTTTTCCATCGCCTCGTTGTTTAAGTCAGGGGTTGCACTTGGATCGTTGATGCGATGACGCTCATAAGGCGCAGTACCATTAGGCCCCAACGTCTTGCTATCCCAAGTTTCTTGAAGAGCTCTTTACCAAACTTGACGCGTAGCACGCCTCGCTCATGCTTCAGAGGCTCTCGGTATTTCGCGCAAATTAAAAAGTGATCGGGCGTTATGTGAGCATCTAAGGCACTACGTTGTGTAATAATGTAGCCGCCGTCTTAGTGTTTACGGAATGAAAGGTCAGGTCCGCCAACCGCGATGTCCGTTGGCCCGTCCATCGGCTTAGTACTAAGCACGGAACAAACTAACGGCAATGTAGGAAACGCAATCCCCATATTACCAAGGAAACGTCGTGACCATACGCCACCCGCTAGCAATACTTGATCACAGCGAATTTCACCTTTTTCAGTGACCACGCTGCTGACTTTACCAGCCGAGGTCTCGATCGTCCGCACTGCGCAGTTTTGAACAATTTTAGCGCCTTTAGCCATCGCTGCTTTTGCAATAGCCGCTGCCGCCAATGCAGGTTCTGCTTTACCGTCAGAAGGTGTGTAGATCCCACCTTTCCAACCACCTGATCCACCCGGAACCAGCTGATCAATTTCTTTTTGACTAAGTAGCTTTGAGCCAAGGTCTAACGAATCAACAGATTTAATCCATCGATCATACACCCCCATTTGAGCATCAGAATTACTCAGAAACATAATGCCACATTGCTTGTAGCCAACATCCTTCCCTACTCGCTCAGGCATTTCAGCCCAAAGACGATCTGCCGCTTGAGCCAAAGGCACATCTGCTGCGTGGCGACTGGTTTTACGCACCCACCCAAGGTTACGAGAAGACTGCTCGCAGGCAATATGCCCTTTCTCGATCAATACAACGGGAATACCGCGTTCCGCTAATGTTAACGCCGCAGTCACACCAACAATGCCACCACCGATAACCACTACCGAGGTTGAATCTGGCAATTCATCTTGAGTTGCAATTCTTTCCAACAATTTTGTCATAGTCGTTTATTGCGCAGTAGAAATATTCTCTACTTCCGCCATTGCTGCACCGCGGTATGCCGTGACTTCAAGCTCAACTTTGTAGACAGTTGAACCCAGTGGCGGACACGTTACAGTCGTTGCAGGATCGATACCTTTGAACTTAGAACCCACGTATTCCATTACTTGGTGAGTGTCGGCCGCGTTTTGAATGAAAACACGAGACATCACAACATCAGCAAGGCTTGAGCCTACCGCTTCCAAAGCGCTTTCCCATGCCACGTCTTTTACTGGCATACCACCGACAGACAAGATGATGATTTCTTCGTCATTTTGACGGCCTTTCGTATCACCACCGACGATAGCACCAAGGTCTTCAAGGTCGTCTTTCGTGATAAGACCTTCTTCAACCATATCCATGAAACGAACACCAGGAAGAGGAATATGGTTGTGAGCAGGTTTTGGCACTTCTTCGTACCATGCTTCGTATAGACCTGTGTTATCAAGTACTTTACGAACATCACCTTTTTCCATTTCATCATCTAGGCTGCAATCGCAAGATAAGCGCCTAGCTTAACCCACTCACGCTTAACAAGAGGGTACTTAGATGGGTCACCTGTTTCATCTGAGTTACAGTAAGTAACGATGTCACAACCACGTACAACCTCTTCAATCGTATCAACCACTTCGATTGTCGTGATTTGAGGATAGTTTGCGTTTGCCCAAGAAATGAAGTCGTCGATGCTTTTCTGGTTACGACCTTTCACTTTGACAGTATCGATCAGCGGGCATGCTGCGATGAAGGCAGCGACAGCTGTTTTACCCATAACACCAGGGCCTAAAAGACCAACAACTTTTAAATCTTTACGCGCTAGATGACGTGCACCTACACCTGGAATAGCACCAGTACGGTAAGCAGAAAGTAGGTTTGCTGACATGTAAGCGAGCGGAGCGCCTGTATCCACGTCATTAAGAATCATCATAAGGATCGAGCGAGGCAAACCTTTTTCACGGTTCGCAATGTTAGATCCGTACCACTTCACACCACAAGTTTGGAAATCACCACCAAGATAAGCAGGCATTGCCATGAGACGATGGTCAGCAGTCGGCTTTGGCATCGTAGGAAAAGGAGACTCTTCAGGGAAAGTAATCATCGCACCGTGAGAATCGCTGTTTGGTCCAGCCATTCGATAGTCGCTCGTGTGCAACAAGGCGAACATCTCTTCCATTGCATCAACGCAGCCCGGCATATCGGTAACGCCAGCCTTAATCATGTCTGGCTCAGAAAGGTAAATAAAATCAATTTTAATGTCGTGTGACATGGAAGCACCTTCTTATATATTTTCGTATTCGTTTCTTCGAATGCGGTGTTCTCGTCAATAAAAAAACAAAGGGAGCAAGTCCAATAAAAACTAAGCGACTAAGTTCAATAAAAACAAAACGAGAACACCTGCGATGAATTAGATCCTAAAGAAGGTGGGCAACAAGGTATTGAATATTTGCGCCATCATTGTGCAATTGATTGCAACAGATGACACATTACAGGGAGGTAAAACGGCTATATAAAAAGCTAATCAATCGGAACCACCACAGCTAAGCTCACGCCTCACAAGTTCCGCGCCGGCATTTAGTGCTTTTAGTTTGCCGCTGGCAACCTCCCGTGATAACGGTGCCATGCCACAATTAGTACAGGGGTAAAGCTTATCCGCATCCACATATTCCAGTGCTTTTCGTAGCGTCGTTGCGACTTCTTCTGGCGACTCAATCGTATCGGTCGCAACGTCGATGGCGCCGACCATGACTTTTTTACCACGTATCAGCGCCAGCAATTCAATAGGAACCCGAGAGTTGTGACATTCCAATGAGACAATGTCGATATTCGACTGCTGCAACTTAGGAAAGACTTCTTCATACTGCCGCCACTGCGTGCCTAATGTCTTTTTCCAATCCGTGTTGGCTTTAATGCCATAGCCGTAACAGATATGAACCACCGTTTCGCATTTAAGACCTTCAATGGCTCTTTCAAGAGCGGCGATCCCCCACTCATTAACTTCGTCGAAAAAGACGTTAAAAGCAGGCTCATCAAATTGAATGATATCAACGCCAGCCGCTTCTAATTCTTTGGCTTCTTGGTTGAGAATCTTAGCGAATTCCCATGCAAGCTGTTCTCGACTCTTATAATGATCATCGTAGAGTGTGTCGATCATTGTCATTGGTCCGGGAAGTGCCCACTTTATAGGCTGTGTCGTTTGCTGGCGCAGGAATTTGGCATCTTCAACGAACACTGATTTCTGGCGGCTAACCGCACCCACAACAGTCGGAACACTTGCTTCGTAACGGTCACGAATACGAACCGTTTTACGCTTCTCAAAATCCACACCATCAAGATGCTCAATAAAGGTAGTAACAAAATGTTGGCGTGTTTGTTCGCCATCGCTGACAATATCCACGCCTGCGAGCTGCTGTTCCTGCAATGACACTCTTAGCGCATCTTGCTTGCCATGTTTTAGCTCATCCCCTTGTAATTTCCAAGGCGACCAAAGTGTTTCAGGCTGAGCAAGCCAAGACGGCTTAGGTAGACTTCCAGCCGTGGAAATCGGTAATAATTTTTTCATCATCAATCCTTCTGTTTATTCATCACTGTGAGTTGGCTGCGGACCATTGTTCAAGAACGGTTCGAAACGGCTTTATAAAATGCGCCTCAGCAAACCTCCCCTGTTCGATCGCCAGTGAGCTGCGCTCTTCTCGATCGTACACAATTTGAGTAACTGAGTGATCTTGATGCTTTAAACTGGGTCGATAACACTGACCCGCAACGGCATTGGCGTTGTAAATTTCGGGACGATAAATCTTTTGAAAAGTCTCCATCGTGCTGATAGTGCTAATCAGCTCAAGATTTGAGTAGTCATTCAGCAAGTCGCCAAAAAAATAGAACGCTAACGGCGCTACGCTATGAGGCGGCATAAAATAGCGCACTTCCAACCCCATTTTCATAAAGTATTGCTCTGTTAGAGAGGGCTCATTCGGCTCGTATTCGTAACCCAATACAGGGTGCTGATTTTCCGTTCGTCGATATATTTTGCTATCCGATACGCTAAGACAGATGACAGGCCTTTTATGAAACTGCTGAGCAAATAGGTCGGAGTTAACGAAATATTTAAACAATTTACCGTGTAGATCTCCGAAGTTATCCGGAATACTAAACTGAGTAAGGTCTTTATTGTGCTCTAACAGCAACACGCTAAAATCATAATCTCGTACATAAGAGGAGAAGTTATTTCCTACAATGCCCTCTATGCGTTCATTCGTTTTATGATCGGCAATATCGGTTTTCAATATCTCGATGGTTGGAAAACTCTGTCCGCTGCCTGCTATGTCGGTACTAACCGATATGATTTCCAGCTCCAACGAATAGCGATCTCCGTTAGGGTTATCCCAATGTGCAAGCGTATTAAAACGACTGTCCATCATACGAAGCGCGTTGCGTAGATTTTCCTCACGCTTTTCCCCACGGGCTAAATTAGCAAAATTCGTCGTAATACGCGTATTGTCAGACGGGCAATACGTTTCGTCGAAACGGGTGCGCCCAATCGTAAATGTAAAATCGTTGCTCATCGTCTTAATTCCATTGTTAGAGATAAAATACGTTAATGTCCCTAGCGCTCTTCTAAAAACGCATTGAGCTATTTATACCGCGACACAACAATGAACAAAACTAATACTAAGTCACACAAACATGAATTCAATTAATACAATAGCATGCAAGCGACCTGAAACGCGCATACAGACAATTGGAAAGAACCCGAAAAACTAAGAAAGGTTAGAAAACTAAAGTCATTTTCGAGAATAGTCGCGAAAGCCTTCATCTAAATGACATTTATAGATCTAGTATGAATGCTAGACAGGTTCGCCACAAAGTTACACTAAGTCGCCGTTGGCTCGCTTAGACTTTGCTATCGACGATATATTCAAAAAAGTGACGCCACCTTCCCTCGTGTCTGTCACTGGTGCAGAGCTGTACACCGGCAGCCCTTGCAGATGGAAAACGACAACCAGTACATACTGAATTGTTGCATCGAGCGATACCTGTTTCAGCACCATACGCTTAGAATCGGCAAATTTCAGTAAGAACCCAAGTTTTTCGTAAACTGGTTAAGTGCAATGTTTAATACATGAGATAGGAGAAGCTTAGGCTTTTTAGTAAAAAAACGATTTCATGAGGACAACGATAAAGACAGTATAAACGCATCAAGATACGGTCGATTAGCCCTAAATATCAAAAACACAAAAAAATAGTTAGATATAGACTTATTAAGATCGCTGAGAATGGTAATTTATATTAGGAAGGCAAAAAGAAATTTAGGTGGCACCTCTACCAGCCGCACCTCGGCACACAAGTCGACCGCTGTGGCTGCTTCCTTCCGGACCTGACCAGATTCACGGTGTATTGTTGCGAGGGGACCAGCAGAGATACCATAGAGGAGGTCTCTGTGACCTTGGCGCGAGATTATACGCCAAAAATCTAAAATAGCAACTAAGCTTTATAAGTTTTTCAAAGGGTTAGAATAGACTCGTCACGTTGCCTAGATACACTAAGAAGAGGCGCCTAGGAGTAGATCGAGAGCAAGAGGATTTATTCACTCTTTAAGGAAGCTGTCGTCCAGTCGTTCTATAAGGACGTATTAGACTGCAAACGATTCGCATTAAATGAATTGGTATGTATTAACGGTTCGCGTAGAATGAGCGCAAACTTTTTCCTGAGGAGTATTTGGATGAAGCTGTTTGTTAAGAATCTTACCCATGTTGACCTTTCCTATTTTTGTCCTGAACAAGGCGTATTGGGTGAAAGCTGGCACACAGATGTAATTCTGGATGGCGGTTTAAATGATGAAAGTATGATTTGCGACTTTAGTATCGTAAAGAAGCAGATAAAGAAGTGGCTGGACGATAATATTGATCACACCCTTGCCCTTCCCATGAGCCATGCAAAATCCACGCTGCGCGCGATGGAAGATGGACGACTTCATTATCTATTTGAACAGGAAGACGGCTACACGTTCGAATGCGAAGCACCAGAACAAGCGTATTGCTCTCTTCCGTTCGAGCGCATTACACCTGATCAAGTTGCCCAATGGGTAGAAACTCAAATTGTCGATTTACTACCGGCCGATATTGAGTCCGTCAAGGTACGCTTCTATAAAGAGAATATAGACGGCTCTGAATATCAGTATACCCACGGTTTGAAAAAACACGGCGGAAACTGCCAACGTATTGCTCACGGTCATCGCTCTACTATTGAGATTTACCGCAATGGCGACAGAGATTCGTCTTTAGAACAAGATTGGGCGAAACGCTGGGAAGACATCTACCTAGGAACGAACGAAGATTTACTTGGCATCATAGAAAACAACGGAAAGCGCCACCATCATTTTGCCTATGTCAGTATGCAAGGCAAATTTGAGCTAAAAACCCGCAGTGATCGAGTCTATATGCTTGATTGTGACACAACGGTAGAATCGTTGTCTGAGCACGTTGCTGAAGTCCTCGCTCATGAAAACCCGGGCGATCAAATAGAAGTCCATGCCTTTGAGGGCATTGGAAAAGGCGCTATTTCCGTTAAAAGCATTAATCGATGAGAACATCATGAGTCTAAAAGAATTTGAAGATTTAGAAAAAGGCAGCGCATTAGAATTAAAAACGGTACTCAAAAATTTAAAGACAGATGAGCACGGCTTGGTCGCTGCTATTGCTCAGCAATATGACACGAAAGAAGTGCTCATGCTGGCTTATATGAACGAGAAGTCCATTTTAGAGTCTCTCGAAACGGGGCAAGTATGCTATTGGTCCCGTTCACGTCAAACCTATTGGCGAAAAGGAGAAAGCTCAGGCCATCGCCAACGTCTTGTCGGCATGTCTTTTGATTGTGACGGCGATGCTATCTTGCTACAGGTGGATCAACTTGGCCCTGCATGCCATACAAACCGTCGCGACTGCTTTTTCTTTGAAGTCGATGGCGATAAGGTCGTTATTAAAAGCGCGCCACTTTAAACTCTTTTTAGAATACCTCTCAAGATACCTACTCTTCGTTAACATCGTCCTTATTAAGTATAAGGACGATGTTAAGCCGAACTACTCTACGCATCAAGAAACTACTTTCCACATTAAGAAACTATTCAAGCATTTTTCCGAACCCTTTTCAGCACACGTTTCTCACCCACTTTATAAAAACACGCCAATCGACTTTTGTTACTAATTTGTAAACAACTGGTCAAAGTTTGTGTTTTTCGTCACTTCCACTTAATATCATCTTAAATAATCTGATAATTCGAGCCATTAAAGGATAATTACCTTATTTCTTTAATTTTATCAGACCACTTCGCTTTCTTAATTTAAAAAAACAGCCGATTTACTATCGCTTTTGTATTCTATTTAACCTAGTATTATCGAAATAATGCACATTAAGTGCACATAGAATACATAACGTTACCAAGATAAGTAATTAGGAAGCCGTATGTTTAGTTTGTCAGTAAAGCAAAAAATCCTTTTATTGGTTGCGCTATTTTCAGTCGTTATCATTGGATTGAACACCAGCTATGCAATTTCTGGAAAAGACGTTTCCACTGAGTTGCAACAGCTTAATACCCAAAGCTTGGATTTGGTTAAGAACCTCGAAAAGAGCCGCCAACTTCTATTAAAGCAGTCTGTTGAGTTTGAAAGAGGCTTTTTCCAAGTATCCATTGCCAAATCCATGGGTGGCTATGGCACCGAGCTTATAAAGGAGTCGGAAGACAATTTCAAAGCCTACACGGAAGAGCTAATACAAAGCCTAAATGCAATCAAGCTGACTCTTGATAACATGCCCGTCACACCCGAATCATCTGCACTACTGGAACAAATCGATGTTTTAGAAACACTTCAAACGGAATTCCTTACTGCCAGCACGGAGACGTACAGCTGGTGGGTGAAACTAAAAACCTTGCAAGCCAACAAGGCTCGTCGAAAAGCCGACGCTGCACTGGAATCCGTGAATGTGCAAATGGAGTCCATTATTGTACTTATTGATCAATACAATGCGGCCGTTGCACAGGAAGAAAACGAAGCGCTAGATACCGCCATTATCGGCTCCGCAAGTATTGCAGGAGCAATCACTGTGCTCGGCATTATTATTGGCGTACTAATCGCAAACGGCATTTCCTCACCTCTAGCACGCGCCGTTAAGCGAGCAGAAGAAATCGCATCTGGGGAACTTAATGAATCGACAACCCCTACCAAACGTAAAGATGAAATCGGCACACTTGAAACCGCAATGGACAAACTGGTCAGCCAGTTAAGCGTTATTTTGCATGAGGTCTCTGATTCAAGCCAATTGCTTACCAAAGCAGCGGAAGAGTTGAACAATATTACTGACAACTCCACTAAGATGGTTGAACAGCAAAAGGACGAAACAAACTTAATATCAAATGCGGTTCATGAGATCCAGTCGACAGCAGTGCACGTTTCGGAGTCAACAGCCGAAGCAAGTGATGCAGCACATATTGCAGAATCAGCAACGACCGAAGGTGTACGCATTGTTAATGAAACAATCTCCACTATCGAAGGGCTGGCGGAAGAGTTGTCAAATTCGACACAAACCATCAATACCTTGCAAGAAAACACCAGTGAGATAAGCAACATTCTTAACGTCATTCTTGGCATTGCTGAACAGACAAACCTGCTTGCACTAAATGCAGCAATCGAAGCGGCTCGTGCGGGTGAGCAAGGCCGAGGCTTCGCCGTCGTTGCGGATGAAGTACGTCAGCTCGCGCAAAACACTCAAAACGCCACACAGCAAATCGAACAGATGATCGCTCAGCTGCAAAACGGCACGACCTCTGCGGTCAATGCTATGCGCAGCAGTTATAAGCGCTCAGTGACCGCTGTAGAGCAAGTTAAACATGAAGAGGGTTCACTTACTAACATCAACTCTTCGGTAGCACGCATTCGCGATATGAATGACCGAATCTCAGCAACAGCAGAAGAGCAAGCCAGTGTCACGGCAGAAGTACGACGTAATGTTGAGAACATAACGGACATAGCGGACCGTACAACAGACTCGATGCACTCTGTTAGCAACAGCTCCGAACAACTTGCGCATTTAGCACAGCAGTTAAACCAACGTATCAGCTACTTTAAAGTTTAAGCAAATTCAGGCACACTAGGGGTATATCTCCAATTAATATATCCTTATTCCATTAAATCCCACCTAAGGAAACCCTATGTGTCGCTGGATGGCCTACAAAGGACAATCCGTCTATTTAGAAAGTTTATTATTTGAGCCCGACCACTCTTTGATCCACCAAAGTTTAAGCGCAAGAAAGTCGGAAGTGACCGTCAATGCCGATGGTTTCGGCCTTGGTTGGTATGACGAACGTGAAGAGCCTGGCCTCTATCATGAGATCCTACCCGCTTGGAGCGACTGCAACCTTAAAAGTCTCGCTCGACACATAAAAAGTCCTCTATTCTTTGCGCATGTACGCGCTTCGACAGGCACGTCGACAAACCGCTCCAACTGTCATCCTTTCGCTTACAAAGAATGGCTCTTTATGCATAACGGCCAAATCGGTGAGTACGACGAACTAAAATGGATGCTCGATCGAGCTATTCCTGAACATTTATACGGGCACAGACGTGGTGCGACCGACTCAGAGGCCATCTTTTTACTACTTCTTAGCAATGGACTAGAGTCGAACCCTGAAGGCGCAGTTGAGAAAACGCTCACGCAGATTCGCAATATGATGATAGAGAAGAACATTGAAGAACCATTGAGATTCACAAGTGTGTTTTCTAATGGCAAAGACATGTGGGCAGTACGCTATTCAAGCGATGAACAAGCCCCTTCCCTCTACATTAAAAACTTCGATAACCATTTAGTAATTGGCTCTGAGCCTTTAGAGCTATCGGGCGACGGCTGGGAACTAATTCCACCATCGAGTCTGATAAAAATCGACGGTCTTGGTTATCAACGCACAGAGTTAAATGTCGAGATCTAGCCTAAAGTCTCGCTAGACAAAAAGCGTCTAACAACAAAGCGAGTACGGCATTCAGAATTTAAAAAGCCCTATCAGCGAATCCTAACTCTGCTGATAGGGCTTTTTTTATGACACAACACTTTTTAGAGAAAACAGCAATAAAGTAATAAAAATATCTAATTTACTTTATTCTGAATCACGGTAGTCATAAGTGGCATCAAAGCGCGACTGAATCCAATCTCCTGCCAAAACAGATTCGTATTTCGCGGGCATCTCTTCTGATGCACAAGTTGGAACACACGCAACCTCAGTCTCGTAATCGGGCTCAACAAAGAAAGGAATGGAGTAACGGTGAATTCCTGGATCTGAAGCCTTAACACGGTGTGCCGTAGAGACATACTGATCGTTCGTCCAGCGCTGCATTAAGTCCCCGATATTGACCACTAACGCTCCTTCTATCGGCGTTGCATCCACCCACTCACCATTACGATGTTTTACCTGTAACCCGCCTGTTTGATCTTGCAACAACAAGGTGACACAACCGTAATCCGTATGTGCGCCAGCTCCATTGTCATGAGATTGCTCTGGTCTAGGCGGATAATGAATCATGCGTAACACAGTCACATGCGTTTTAAAACACTTAGAAAAAAAGTCACCTTCAAGCTTTAGTGTCTGCGCCATTGCCGTCAGCAGCTTTTGCGACACTTCGAACGCTGCAACATAATACTCTTGCAGCGCTTCCACCACTTCAGGGTCGCTAGAATTTTGATTTGGCCCATACATACTTGGGTACTTTGCCACCAGCGGATTATCGCTCGGGATATCCAACGCCATGTCAAAGGTCTCTTTCCAGTCGGCCTTATTCACTTCATCCAACTGCTCTTCACCAATTCCACCGTAGCCTCGGTGGTTAGGGCTGTTTTTTATGTCAATTTTGAGCTTTTCTTCAAGCGGCTTTGCAAAAAAGTTCTTTGCGGTCGTCATCATTTTGTTAATGAGCGATTGTGGGATTCCGGTATTGACGAGATAGAAAAATCCGATTTCACGACATGCCTTATCCAATAAGGCCATTTCAGCTTGGCGAGCACTTAGGTCTTCGCTGATAAGATTTTCTAAATTAATTAATGGAATGCTCATTTCTTCTCCTTAAGCTCGCGATGCAACTTTTACGAGCTTAGTATGCTTTGGGTTAAATCTTTTGAGACCTGCTTCCGCAAAATCTACATATATCATTCGCTTTGCACTTTGCTCTTGCCTGACAACAACACCTTCCCCATACTGATCATGCTTTACTTTATCGCCAGCTTGAAGCACATCCAATTCTGAACGCTTTGGCTTTAAAAAAGTAACAACAGGCGCGCCATCGATCTTCGCAAGATACGCCTCAAACATATCAGATTGATCAGACGTAATTGGCTCAGAAAGCTCTTCACCCCAATGTCGACACAACACGCCAGCCGTTCCAGGCCGAGATTCAAACACAAATCTCGACAGCGATCGCTGCGCATATTTTGTGGGCTTATTGCCCGCCGTTAACGTTGTTGTTTCCTTTGCATCAGGACTTTCTAAAATAACCAATCGACGTCTTGCTCGCGTAATCGCAACGTAGAACAAGCGACGCTCAGCCTGCATATTCTTTTTGGCTTGAAGATCAATATCGCTCACATCCTCTTCATAGTATGGAAACCGCCCTTCTCGTAAACCGGGCAACATAACCAGATCAAATTCCAAACCTTTGGATTTGTGAATCGTCATCAGGTGAACACCGCCATTCGCTTGAGAAGCCTGTGACGCTCCAGAGTCATAGCCCTTTGTTTGGTTGCCAGCGTGACAAAGCGACGTTAACGCAGCAAGAATCGAACCAGCATTAGATCCAACCCCTTTTACATAGGCGATAAACGCTTCACAGGTTTCCATTTTTTCTTGCGCTTGAATGTCTTTGCTACTGGTGCTTTCGAAATAGCGATAAATCCCCAGCTTTTCGATGGTGGATTTCAAACCGTCAGCAGGACTCTTGGCAAAAGTGGGTAGCATTCTTAGCCAATCAGCACGCTCTTGCAGTTTTTTCGCTCTCCAGCCTTCTTGCTCGGAAGCAAGTTGCTCGATCAACTGCGGAATGAGATGGGGCGCCTGTTTCGCCTTAGTAATCAACGCTTGTTTCTGCTGATACGCTCCCGCCAATGCTGGCACACTTAGCAGATACTCAACGTCGTTTAATGAAAAAAACACGCTTTGATCTTCAAGGCCACCCGCCATCACTGCAAGATACGACATAAGCATCCGAATTTGACGATTCTCCCAGAGCGGTGAATCACCATGTAATTGATAAGGTATCTGCTTATGCATAAGCGCCAATTGCAATGGCACCATATCACTGTAAAGACGCACTAAGATGGCACAATCTTCAAGCTTATTGCCCTTTTCGTACCAGTCTTTCAATTCGGTTAACGCGGACTTACCAACTAACGGCGATTTCGCGAAGCCGACTTCGGTGCCAGTTCCCCTACCAATCACTAGAGTGTCGTCGCCATTTTCGGAAATAACGCCACTGGCCATAAGACCAATTGCGTGACCATAACGAAAACTCTGCGACAGTTTGTAGGTTGCAACCGACGGAAACTCTTGATCAAACTGGGTTTGCATAATGTCGGGGCTCGCGCCTCGCCACTCGTAGATACACTGCTGGGTGTCACCGACAATCATCCATTGTGCGGACTCTTTATAGAACCCCTTCAGCAATTCAAACTGGCAGGGGTTAATGTCTTGAAACTCGTCGATCAATAAGTATTGATAGCCTGGAACCAACTGCCTCACATAGGCTATTTGCTCCACGTCCATCCTGGATATCGCATCATAGGGATCTTTGAGAAGGTCGCTGAAAAACCGGATGTTAGAACGCTTCCTTAATTTTTCGACTTCGATAAAAAGCTTAGGGAAGAAGCGTCGATCGGCAGACCACTTTAGGTTTTCGTAGACGACATCCTCGCTTTCTACTGAGGCCTTTACATAGTCGAAATAAAGAAGCGCGTCTTCCAACCAATCACGCTCATCTTGAAGTGTGATCTCCTCACCCTGACGTATTAGATTATTGCGCGCCTCTCGAATCAATTTGACGAAAGAGAACTCATCCGTAACAAGCTTTGCTTGTGATAAGACTCCTTTTCGCTCTAATCGATTGCACAAACGCATACCAAAACTGTGAAACGTCATAACATCGGGCAATCGAGCAGATTCCATAACGCCGTTTAGTTGAGCGTACATGCGAGAGGAGAACTCTTCTTGCGCGCTTTTATTAAACATAAACACGCCAATCTGCTCTGGACGCACACCTTTTAGCAAGAGTGCTTTTATCCGCTCTATAAGCGTTGAGGTTTTTCCCGCTCCCGCCACAGCGACGACCTTAGCGTGCCCTGACAAGTTATGCTCTACAACAGCACTTTGCTCTGTCGTAAAACCAAGCGCTGCTGTCATCTCATTATCTATCATGAATTATCTAATTATTTATCTTCAAATAAGTGACCTACCTCACGATAGGCGAGGTGTTCTTTACCTGCTATTTTGGCAATGGACTCACCTCTAATCACAAGACGGCGCTGCAATCGGGCAAAAAGAACGCCATTCGTACGGGCAACCAAAGGATAAGACGATTGATCGACATCATCGTCCGTTAAACTGACAACGTCGCCGATCACCTCTCCTGCCTCAACATTGTCTCCAATGTTTTTCTCATAACAGACGATTCCAGCGCATGGCGCCTTCACCAAATCCATCGCATCAAGCGGATAATAAACCACACTGTCTTTGTGATCCTTCTCCAAAGTATCGTTTAACAAGACGGTGTCTTTGTTTTCGCCCGTCTCAGTCTCAACCACATCCCTCAAAACAAAGTAATCATACAAGGCTTGCGCATCTTGCTCGGCATACGCTTTTGATATGTCGTTCTCGCCTCGTAATTCTAGCGTCAAGGAACGCGCTCCCCAAGGCACCAAGTGTGCAAAATGCGCTTTTAAATGCCGCCAAACACTGACGTTCGTTTCATCAAATGAGTGAGCGCCCGTCTCTAACTCTGACAAGGCCACCTTGGCGCCGATAAGATTGAGCAAAGGTCTGAAATGCTCTTCAAATTCTTGGGCGACATACGCGTGCATGCACGCTTCCCCTGAACAATGTAGATCAAGCACTTCGTCCGCATCCATCGACAACGCCAAGAGGGTTTTCTTTAGACCTTGTAACTCTGTTTGCTCTCCCAGCTGAATCAACTCGTCTTTGATGGCCGCACGAACTAAACGTATGTTTTCCTCTTGATCTTGAGAAATGGTTGAGCGAACTCGCTTTTCCACGCTCTCACCCAGCTGAGGCCAATTGCGATTAAAATTGCCACCGCCTTCGGAAAAAGCAAAGCGCCCTGGAATGTAACAATGAAAGTTTTGCGATAAGCCAATAGGGTTAGCAACGGGAACAACGACAATTTCACCTTTGATCAGGCCTTCTTCATCGACCTGTTTGAGCTTTTTAAGCAACTCATTAAGTACCAAAAAACCCGGCCATTCATCCGCATGAAGTCCAGCTTGGAGATAGACTTTAGGTCGTGCTCCACGTTCGCCAAAATGATGCACTTTAATTGCTCGCTGAGTACCGGGAGTGGCACTTGGCAAGGTGTGTGAGTATATCTGATAAGCCATAAGACCTCGTCTAAGGAACGACTAGTTTCGCATGATGTTCAGCGCTATAAATTGCATACAAAATCTGCATGTAAATCAGGACGCCATCAAGGCGAACGACATCGCACTAAAAACTTCATTAAAACGTGTACTTTATATGGCAGAATATTACGCTAAAATCAGTGCAAGTTCATGATAACGCGATTTTTTATTACGGATTTAAATTCAAATTATCAGTACAAGATTGTAATAATTTAAATCGTCGTTACGTCTAACTTAGGAATTTTTACTTTTCAGGAGATCAACATGCTTAAAACCATCGCCGCAGCCACGCTCAGTGGTGCCCTTTTTCTTTCCGGAAGTTCAGCTTATGCTGATTGGCAAGAGACGGTCGCTGACGCTAAAGGCGAAACGGTTTACTTTAACGCTTGGGGTGGTTCAGACAACATCAATGCTTACATTCAATGGGCAGCCAAAAACATCGAAGACAAATACGATGTCCATTTGAAACACGTCAAACTGACTGATACCGCCAACGCCGTAAATCGCGTCATCGCTGAAAAAGCAGCTCATAAAAATAACAACGGATCGATTGACCTTATTTGGATCAATGGCGAAAACTTCCGCTCGATGAAGAGCAAAGGTTTGCTATTCGGCCCCTTCTCGGAGTCCCTCCCTAATTACAAGGCCTATGTAGACCCCAATGCACGCCAAAGTCTAACGCTCGATTTCGGCACAAGCGTTGATGGAATGGAAGCACCATGGGGAATGGCGCAAGTTATCTTTATGTACGATACCGCCACTCTATCCACGCCACCAAACAGCACGCAAGCATTACTCGAATACGCTGAAAAGCACCCTGGCCGTATTACCTACCCCAGACCGCCTCAGTTTTTAGGTTCGACGTTTTTGAAACAAGCGCTGTACGAATTAACACCTTACCGAAAAACTTTGTCGCAACCTGTATCGACCATAGACTTCGATAAAGTCACTGCACCTCTTTGGCGCTACCTTGACCAATTGCACCCAGTAGCATGGCGAAGCGGATCTTCATTCCCAAACAATTCAGAAGAAATGATACGTCTGTTAGACGATCAAGAAATCGACATTGCATTGAGCTTCGATATTTCCGCTGCGTCGGTTCAAATCGACAAAGGCAACTTGCCAGAGACGGTTCGCTCCTATGTGTTTGAAAATGGCACGATTGGCAACACGCACTTTTTAGCCATACCCTACAACAGTCAGTCATCGGCTGGCGCGCAAGTCGTTGCCAATTACTTGCTTTCACCTGAAGCACAGGCTCACAAACAACACCCTACGGTATGGGGTGATTTGAGTGTATTAGCATACGACAAGCTCAGTTCAGACGACCAAAGCCGCTTTGATAACTTGCCAAAAGGCATCGCTACCTTATCGATTTCAGAGTTAGGTCAAACACTGCCTGAACCACACGCAAGCTGGATGGGCGCATTAGAGAAAGAGTGGCAGAAGCGCTACGCTAATTAATGAGACGCGCGCTTTTTTCGCCCATTTACCTGTTGATAATAGGCCTCTTAGGAACGCCTATTATCATCGGCATATTTGGTATTTTACTGCCTGCTTTTGGTTATTTTCCTGCCCTAGATAGCCATGATTGGACATTGGATTATTGGTACCAACTGTTTCGTTCGCCAAGCTTATCAAGCAGTCTGTTTTTAAGCGTATTTACCGGTGTTACCGCGACGATAATTTCGCTCTGGCTTTCTATCTCATTAATCTCGATGAGTTATCATACGTCGTGGTATGAAAGGCTACAGCGAATACTCTCGCCTATTCTGTCCGTTCCACATGCTTCTATTGCCATCGGTTTGCTCTTTCTTCTCAGTCCATCCGGCTGGCTGCTTCGAATTGTCAGCCCTGATGTAACAGGCTTTGTACGCCCTCCAAACTGGATCACTGTTCAAGACCCGTATGGGTTATCGCTTATCCTTGCGTTAGTGATAAAAGAAACGCCTTATTTATTATTTGTCATCGCCGCTGCACTTCATCAACTCGCCCCTACTCAAGCCTTAGCAACTTGTCAAAGCTTGGGATATTCGAAACTAACCACGTGGCGTAAAGTACTTTTACCTCAGCTTTATCCGCTCATACGGCTGCCTATTTTTATCGTGTTGTCGTTTAGCCTAACCGTCGTCGATATGGCACTTATTGTGGGCCCAAACACACCCTCTACTTTTGCCGTGTTGTTGTTAAACTGGTTTAACGATTCAGACCTTTCCCACCGTTACGTCGCCAGCGCAGGCGCGATTATGCTGGTCCTGCTCATTTTGGCGATCATTGCCGTTTGGGAGCTTGCACGCACGCTGGTTCAAAAAATGGTTCGGTATGAACGTATCAATGGCAAACGCTCTGGGTTCACAGACCTGTTTTTGACTATAGGCGCATTTTTGGGCGCTTGGTCTTTTGTTATTTCATTTCTTTCACTCTTGGTGCTCCCCATTTGGGCGGTCGCGAAGCGCTGGCGTTTTCCTGATGTTTTTCCGAGTCAATTTAGCCTTTCCAACTTAGAACGGGCATGGCCTGTTTTGTCATCGACAACCAGCCAAACATTGATTATCGCCATTTCTTCAACACTGATTGCTTTAGCAATATCCATCTTCGTTTTGGAGCTCATAAGAGCAACAAGACAAACACAAGCCACTAAACATGTACCTGCAAAAGCGCAAACGAAAGCAGAAATACGGAACCTAAACACACGCCATACGACAGAGCAAGACGGTCAAAAGCCGCTACTGGCACTTATGTATTTACCTATTTTACTGCCTCAAATTGGTTTTCTATTCGGCATTCAGGTCCTGCTTATTTCGTTTGATCTTAATGGCCATTACTTATCGGTGATTGTCATGCATTTACTGTATGTACTACCTTATGTTTATTTAACGCTATCTGGACCTTATCAAAGTTTTGAGCACGCCTATTTATTAGAGGCAAACCGACTAAATAAGCGACCAGCTCGAAACTTTTTTTCGATCAAACTGGCCATGCTAAAAGCACCACTTTGTACCGCTTTCGCCATTGGTTTTTCCGTTAGCATGGCGCAATACTTACCCACTTTGATTGCGGGAGAAGGACGCATCACAACCCTCACAACAGAAGCCGTCGCACTGGCAACGAGCGGAGATCGAAAGAAAGTCGGTGTGTTTGCATTAGTACAAATATTGTTTCCCATTTTCGCGTTTGCTGCCGCTCACATTATTCCTACTTACTGGACTCAATGGCGACTAAACACCAAAAACGCATTGCGAGGTTCATTTGTTAGTCGTACGTAATTTTTCACTCCAAGCTGGCGAGAGACAGCTAATCGACGACCTATCATTTGAGGTAAACGAAGGTGATATCTTGACCATTATGGGCGCGTCAGGAATCGGAAAATCCAGTTTGCTCTCTTATATCAGTGGCACCACACCGCCAGCGCTTAAGGCTAACGGCACGCTTTTGCTAAACGACATCGAACTTGTCAGTAAACCGCCTCATAAACGGGACGTCGGCCTTATGCAGCAATCTCCCCTACTCTTCCCTCACATGACCATTGCAGAAAATTTACTTTTCGCCGTGCCCAGCCACTATTCGACGAAAAGTCGCAAACAAAAAGTCATGGATGCAATAAACGACCTTGAACTTCAAGGACACGAAGAAGCGCTACCAAACACCTTATCAGGTGGGCAACAAGCACGCGCCGCGTTATTGCGAACACTTCTTTCTGAACCGAAGTGTCTATTGATCGATGAGCCATTTAGTAAACTTGACGCGACATTGCGCGCGACGACGCGAACATTTGTAAAAGAAAAGGTTAAACACGCAGGCATTCCTGCGATTTTGGTCACTCATGACCCCGAAGATGCAGAATCAATGGGCGGTGCGATCATTCATCTCAGCCATCCAGGTTGATCATTTAAGCATGACGGTTAAGTTGTGGCGTTGCACCAATAGAGGCGGTAAAAACAGAAAGCCAAACACCACGAATTGAAAACTGACAACTGACAACTGGGAACTGAGAGCTGATAACTGGAAACGCAGCATGGATTACGAATTAAGATTGAATAGAGATTGAATCAGTTCTTGGTATAAAGGTTTCAGTGATGCTTTGGTAAAACGATCCACACTAAGCGCTTGCTGCTCTCGCGTGGAGCGAGACTGATGCTCATTCAAGCTTTCAACAGATAGGTCTTCAACAGAGTGTTCTTCAACAGGACATTCTTCAAACGTACCAATCACAGAACGCATGTGACTAACAACGTGACTCGCCTCTACCTCAATATCAGTGTCCGTAGAGTAGGTATACGCACCGCCAAATAACTCTGGATACACTTGCCTATTCGGCAGAACAGGCAGACACCCTAATGCAACCGCTTCCAACACACTCAACCCTTGAAATTCATGAAGTGCCGTGGAAAGAAAAACATCGCCTTCGGACAACACGGTCAGATAATCTTGACGACTTGGCAGGAAGCCAAAATGACAAAGCTCTTGAGCAAATTCTTTTTCGATCACATCGAACTCAGCAGGTTTATCCCTAAAACTCTGCCCCAACACAGACAGTTTGAATTCGACGTTAGCATTTTTTAACGCCCTTAGTGCGGCCAATAAACGATCTGGGCCTTTGTCATACTCCCAACGAGCCGCCCAAATAATATGCGGAACACAATTGGTGCTAGAATGCCCTGAGTGTTCACGCTTTAAATGACAATTAGGTTTAGACAACGAGAGAGCTTTAGCCTGATTAACAACGTCGTTAGCGAGTGGCACTGAGATCACCGTCGACTTATTGCGTAAGATTTCAGGGCAGTTTTCACCTGTATAATCTGGCAGTTTGTTTAGCAGCTTCATCACACCGGACAAAAAGCTATCTCGATTGTATGCACTGTTAAAAACACACGCTTCGGCCGCTAACGCGGAATACAAGGTAACCATTTGCATTTCGACCAACCCTTGCTGCAAATGACTGGCAGGGTAATCGTATTGATTTTCGTGGAAATACAATAGCCATGGCGTCATCGCAAACTGAGGCAAAAACGCCTTCAGCCCAACAACGTCGGTCATCGAGGTGGCGATGACCAAATCGTACTGACGCGATACGATTTCTTTAAACTTGCTCTCAAAAGCAAACCCCAATGCATTCCCTCTTATGCGCCATGAAAAATAATGAGGAGGCAGGGTCGCTTCAAACCACGCCACCTAGGGCAGCATATCTTTTAAGGTATCCGCCCAAGCCTTGTGGCTTTGAGCATGGTAGGCACTGAGAAGCAAAATTTTCATGTTATAAACAGAGTGAGACCTTTGCACGAAGTCACGAGCAAAGCCAAGACGAGGCAAAAATAGACGAAGAAGCGGAGTTTATGCGTTATAAATGAGCATTTTGAGTCTCTTTTTAACACTGTATTGGAGAGCGTAGTCATCGTACAAAGGTCTCAGAGTATTAGAAACTGCGCCATTCAGGTCTAATGGTACAACTGCCATTGTCGGACGACACCCAGAACTCGCCATCTTGAACTGTCACATTCAACTGCATGGTTCTTTCGCACAGCGCTTCCAGTGCCGTGACTTGCTCTTCTTTGAGAGAAAGCGTACGAAGGTTGGAAAAACGAGATAACTTGCTCTTCATTTCCTTCCACCATACTTCCGACTTATCGTGATAGTTGACGATAACAACCGACTTAGATCGACCGCACGCCTTGCGCATCCGTTTCTCGTCTGGCTGACCGAGTTCAACCCAAAGAAGCACTTCATCAGAGAAGTTTTTTTGCCATAAATCAGGCTCTTCTTCCGTACTGATCCCTTTGGTGAACGACAATTGCTCATCGCCCTCTTTCTCATCTGCCAACATGGAAAACACTAACAGACGAACCATCATCCGCAATATGGTCTCAGATGGGTGCAATGCAACCGTTAAATCGTAAGATTGGTAATGATTTCGATCCATGTCCGAGACTTGAATCGACGCTTTATATACAGTGGAATTAATTGCCATGGGGACCTTTACTCGACGCGGTTCTAAGCGCTCTAACTTAGCGTTAACTTCTAAAGTGATAGTTCTACTTCAACATGAAAATTCTACGAAGCATAACTAGAAGGTTCTGCTAAAAAAGAACGCTTGAACAGCGTCTATTATCTATCGAAAATGCCTTGTGAAAGCGAAGCAAGCAAGTTCCAAGCCTTCATAAAGCGCATATTGTAAGTCATTGTTTTTTAATACAACACCAAAGATCAAACAAATGACATTATTTCCTTAAAAAGTAAGGAAGCAGAATGAGGATAGGATACACATAATTTCAACGATCTAGATCAAGCATTCAATTTTTTTACGTTATTTTCATATAAGGCGTTGACATAAAGCACTAAATATTGCTCAATATATGTGCTCCCAGAGCACATTACACGGAAGCATTCACTAATAGTGAGCACTCAGTGAGAGTCCACTCAAGTGATGCGATATTAACGCAAGACATTAGGAGGCACGCAAAGATGAAAAACACCTTTTCCATCATTCATTGTGTCTCTATGTATATTAAGCAAATTCGATCCAATCGACTTTCTTATAAAACGCGTTTAATGTCTGTGTAATTACCACATCATTGATCGCGGAATTTACGCGGTCAACCTATCTTTATAAAAATACCTCGTAAGTTCCGTTTAAACTTCTATTTTGGAGAAACTTATGAGCATTATCGCCCTTTTTAACCTAGCAAAAGAATACTTTGTTCGTCGTCAATACGAAGCTACCTTCAAGCATCTTGATAACCACAGCTTGAGAGATATCGGCTTTCACCGCGAAGATGGACGTATCAGACCTCTGTCTGGCAATGCAGATGACCAAGTAGACACATTGGAGACAGTTAAAGCACCGCCAAGCCGTTTACCGTTAGATGGTTAACTAAAGCGCAATACTAACGGATTCAGTATTGCGCGAAATCAAGGTAAGGACGCGACACAGGACATGGTAAGAATGCAACTTAACATGTCCTCGTTTTAGTTTTCGAACCACTCATTTCCCTAATGAGCAGAGAGCAAAAAAGACGCTACTCACTAAAACCATAGTTTCGATTGCGAGCCATCGCGGCTTCAATATTCTCCACTGCTAAGTCCAATGCGATTTTAGGATCGACACCCCCAAAAATATCAGACATCGCTTTTCGATAATGTACTGAAATAGCAGTATAAGCGGGGGTCGCTGGGCGTGGTTTCGCATACATCTTAGACATTTCAAACACCCCTCTCCACTTTCCGCCTTTGGCATACTCCTTCGTTAACTCCGCAGCCGCCTCAGACGTTGGAAACAACGAAGCCGTTTCTGACACTTTGGCAAGTTCGTCTGGCAATAACAAAAAAGACAGAAACTCTTTCGCCCCTTCGGTATGCTCACAGCTGCTGGTAATCGCCCAATGCCATGAACCACCACCAATCACGACACCGTTTTCTAGATCCGGCGCAGGCAAAACTGCCAAATCTTCACCAAATTCCGCCTCCAAGTCTTTTAGCATCCAAGACCCAGAGTAAAGCATTCCAACTTTTCCATCAATGAAGGCATTGTCATCAAGATACTCTGTCGGGATAAAACCCTGCGATTTTAAAATTTGAAGCCAAGATCCAAAACCAACCGCTTTATCAGAGTTAAGAACGCCCTCAACGTCAACGTAGGTATCTCGGTCGATTAAATCCGCCCCCCAGGATTGCATAAGTGGCGCCCATGCATAAGAGATCCATTCTGTTTTATCGTGCGCACGCAAATCAATCGGGTATTCAAACTCACCCAGCTCTTTAATCACACTCAACGCCCATTCGAACTCGGGTCGATCCCATGGTTGATCAAACGTTGGAATCCTGAGCGACAACTCTTCTAATAATGACTTACGCGTATACATCACAAGGGATACATCAAATTGTCCTACGGAATAAACGCTAGATCGATACCGCCCTTTTCCAGACTCATTAATTGAATTCAGTAAGTCACTTTTAATCAGGTTATCAAGGGGAGTTAACACGTCTTTCCACGCAAAGTAAGGCACTAAAGGTTGATCTATGTCGATAATGCAAGGTAGCAAATTTGCTCCCGCCGCCGCATCGATCGATTGGATATACGCTTTTTCAGGAACATAGTCCGGCACGACTTTCCAGCGCTCTTGGCTCTCATTAAAGCGTCCAATGGCCGCAAGAGAGGCCTTCATCTCCGCCACACCCGCCACATGACGCCAAAGCGAAATCTCAGTCGGTGCCGCCAGCGCACAAGACGAGAACAGAGCACCCAAAGCAACAAACATGGGTGCCATCCGTTGATACCTGCTTATCTCAGATCTCTGCATATTTAGTATGCCTAACTGTCTTTTATACTGTAGCGCGTTAGTGCTTGAGGAGAGCCATATTCCATGTTTTCGGAACACTTTTTAGCAAGCTCTTCGATTCGTATAGGCGCATCAAAATAGTACCCCTGCGCAAGATCGCAACCCATATCTGTCAGCTTGTTTAATTCTTCAATCGTTTCCACACCTTCACTCACAACACGCGTTCCACAAGACTGCCCAATCCCAAGAATCATACGAACAAGCATTTCCGTTTGATGATTTTCAAGAAATTGATTCACAAAAGCGCGATCGATCTTGATTTCGGTGAGCGGAAGGTTATTGATGTAGCTCAACGACGAATACCCTGTCCCGAAATCATCCAAAGACAACCCGAAGCCTGCCTCTCGCAGTTCAGTCAAATAAGGCTGTATGTTCTTTAAGTCGCTAATTGGAATATTTTCCGTGACTTCAAGCGTAATGCGGTCCGTATCGATGCCTATTTCCTGACACATTTGAACCAAACTCATACCGAAGGACGGATCGAATATTTGCAATGGCGACACATTAAATGACAAGGCAATAGCCTCTTTGCCATTTGGGAATTTCTCGATCAGCCCTTCACAAGCTTTCCTAAACAGGTAAAAGCCAAGTGAATGAATCAAGCCAATTTCTTCCGCAATCGAAATAAAGGTTTCTGGCGAAACAAAACCGAGCTTTTCATTCTTCCATCGGGCTAATGCCTCGACACCATAGAGCTTATTGGTTTTTAAATCGATTTGTGGCTGATAGCAAATATACATCTCGTCACGTTTAATGACCCGTACCAGTTCGTCTTCAACCGTCATTCGATATTTTATTTGCTCACTGACACTGTCATCGTAGAATAAAATGCTTCCCTTCTTCGTGGCTTTGACCCGATAAAGCACAGTGTCCGCTTGCGAAATCAAGGTTTCGGCATCATCGCTGTCTTCGGGATACATAGCAACACCGATACTACAGCTCGTTGTTAATACTCGCCCTTCAATAATAATCGCGTCAGCAAGCAAGTTTTGAATATTGATCGCTATTTGCTGTGTCTCTTCCGCACTTTTTATAGTGGGAAAACAGAAAATGAACTCATCTCCACCAAAACGTGACACCAAATCCCGAACCCCAATCAAGGATTCAAATTTGCGACTGACCACCTCTAACAGCTGGTCTCCCACGCCATGGCCATACAAATCATTCACGTTTTTAAAGTTATCGAGGTCAACAAACATCACCGCCAAACGGGATTTCGTGTCTCTTGCGTAGGCGACCCCCATGTTGATCTCTTTAATCAATGAAACACGGTTGGGCAAGCCGGTTAGCTCATCATGGAGCGCCATGTACTCCATTTTGTTTTTGGTCTTATTCAGTTCATTAAAGTCTTTCGTGATACGCGACTGGAACATCTCGAAGCGTCGCGCAATGAGGTTACTCACATAGAGAGAAACGACGATCAGAAGAACAGTGGAAATCAACGTCAGCACCACCAGCTTAGAAAGGCTTTCGCGGTTAAATGCCTCAAGCTGTTCTTCTTTTATTTTTAAATACTTTTCAAAACTTCCTGTACTGAACCCCGTACCAATTATCCAATCCCAACCGTTTACTTCGCGAACGTAACTGACTTGCTCTAACTGTACTTTACCACTCAGTGTCAGTGGTTTTTGAAAGGTAATAAAACCTCCACCATGAGACACTTGCTCTAACATCTGCTCAAGAAGGCCCTGGGCTATTTTCTTACCAACTTGTAAGTCCAGCCCCATAAAATCATTGTGATGCAACGACAGCAAGGTGCCGTCTTTTTTATTTATGACAAAGAAGTAGCCGTTTTCGCCGTATTCGTACTCACTGAACCAATGCAAAAGGCGCTGCTTGGTATCATCTAAAGCGTCACTTAGATATTCACCTGTCCCAATCACCCATTCGTACGGTTCAAATTCTTTAACAAACCCCAATTTACTCCAATCATGATCCAATGTCGCACCCGGTTTAGGAAAGCGCCATTGCAAAAAGCCTTCGCCTCGTTTTTGCGCAACGTTAACCAAATCGCGGCCAAAATAGTCACCATGACTATCAACCGAGTTCCAGAGGCTAGTACCTTCCAGCTCTGGCTGAACCCCATGCATGACATTATTGGCATAACGGTTCAGTACAAAGTAGTACCCTCTTCCGTTAAAGAAACGAATAGGACGGAGCGCTTCTGAGATCAGCGCAGAAATCTCTTCTTTTGATTTCGCTCGATTGTTCGCGTAAATGTGATGAGCAATCCCATACGCTTCATAAACACGTTGTTTCGTGTTCATTTCGAGCTGAGATCGTATATTGGACTTTTCAACGATAAGTTGTTTGTAAACCTGATGAACTTGCGAACGCACCACTTCACGTCGCTGATTAAGCAACTCTTCTCGTAGGCTGTTTGTGCTGTGTAAGGCTTTTTCGCGGTTGTCTTGAATTGCAATAATATTTACGGAAATAGAAAACAGACACACCACGGCGACGGGTGCATAACGAATTAAAGTGATTAGCTTCTTATTGTCGAGTGTCGACATTACAACTTAATCCCGAAACCGTATTTCCTCAAGTATAGTCCATTGCACTTAAGCACATATAGTCTTCATAAGTTAAATTTCAGCACCAAAACGTAACAATCCGAAAATAAATTGCGTTAACACAACAAAATTGACGTAATTTCTACCTCATTGAGCTTCAAGCAGAATTCGTAGTTGGGACTAAAGCAGTGAGAGAAGGCGTTAGAAAGACGTGTAGTGCTCTTGAAACAGATCGCATTTTAGGTCACAAACCGATGATAGTACGCTTGGCTAAAGTGGTTTTAAGCGCGTTAACTTATTTGCTAAAGCAGCCATAGAGTTCTTACAAAAAACACGCTTTAGATAACGAAGGTTGTATGTGTGAGTAAGGAATGTCGTTCTCTTCTTATGAAAACGACATTTTGTATATAAAGCCTTGTGTTTATTGGGCGAGAGCATAGTGTCTTAACAATTCTATGGCGCATGTTGGCGGTAAGTCACATATCTTTTTTGATGGATAAGTTTTATTCACGCACAAAAAACCACCCGCAGGTGGCATTTGTAAAGGAGTTAAACTCAATTAGTCTCTTGTATAGCGCCATGACGACCAACCTACACTCTCAGATATCAAAGGTTGTTAGGCATTACCACACAAATCTGAATTTACCAATTTCCAACATCAAGAGTGACGTGAACTATCTAATTTGGCCATCCGATAAGGGGTGGTTTCCTCATGACGTTTGCGGCGACGGCCTACTTCTTTGCCATATTTTCGATGATGGCCTTTACCGCTTTTCCTAGCAGCTGCGCCCAGATAGAACCTGGGTTCCGATCGAAGATACTACGATCTAGCCCCCAAGGCTCCAACGGACCGACCGAGGTACGCATTAGGAAGTCAATCGTTTCGTTGCGCACTTTCTCTTTGTATGCTTCGATCTCCTGTGTCACTTTTGGCTTATCCTTGCCAGGGAACATAGGTACGTTGCCAGAAGCTACTTTCTTACCCGTCCAGTTGTCCTTAGCTGTCACGGTTGCACCAAACTGCATGTAACCGCCACTTTGGGTTTTGACTTCGATCTCACCTATACGCCATTCCAGAACTTGCTGCGCGGCTAGTTTAATGTATTCAACGTAGTTGCTCTTGCTGTTTTCAAATCGATCTTGATTTACCTGTTGATTTTTTTCAGTATCATGGTCTTTACCAGCCTTAACTAGTAGCGACAGAACCAAGGTCTCCTGAAGGGCCAGCATAGTGATGAAAGGTAAGGTTTCAAACCAATCACGTCCACTATCTGACATTCCTTGGAACATACCGCGAAAGGCATCAAACTGGCCCGCTAAGGAGATCAGAGCTGTGTATTGGGTTTGTCCTTCGTAATTCGCTGCATTCTTGAAACCATCCCCCAGTCCGTCATTAATACCGCGCATGGTTTTTATTTTTTCTTCCATGATGCGGTTGTTTATCTCACGTTTGACCTGTCCCTCGACCTGCTCCCAAACAGAACGGCGATCTTCGGTTAGGAAGCCCAAGATTGGCCCCAGTACTTGCCCTACGACGGGGATTTTAGAAACAGCTGCAATAGCTAATTTCTTCATTATCGCTTCGACTTGTTCGTCGGTGATTGTTAGTCCGTTGGCACCTGCTCCTACTATATTGGCACCACCAAGTGCTTCAATCTCCTCATCCATGGTAGAAGGCTCCCCCACCACATCGTATGTCACACCGTTGTTGGTTACTTCGGTATATATCTCTTGCGTCATGCTGTGCCTCCTTAAGGCGCTAAACTATCAATCCTAAGCCATATGATTACATTTATTAAAATCAAGAGCTTCATTAGCATCGCGCAGTAAGAATAAAAAAACAAGCGCATGGCGCCAAGCCATACATGGGGGTGGGGGACAAATCGTCGCTCATTGATCGGATATCAGAATTTATCAGGGTACACATGTTAATATCCTTGAAAGCACTGACATCTCAAGATAAATGTCCCAATAATGTTTAATATTATATTCTTCAAACTGAAGTTTCTATTTTACCCTTCTCCAAAGTATCAGCTTGTGACGCTTTTGACGCGTATGTCGTGGCTGGTGAATTTGATGCCGACTTCGTCGCTGAGGCTTTGATACCAACGCTCTACTGTGCGTATGGCATAGGGTTTGTCGCCGTTGGAAGAGAAGATATAGTCGCCGTGCTTTGGCAATGTATGTATCAGGTCGTAAGCGTGTTGGGAGATCGGGAGCCGGTTCTTGGCGTTTTCTTCGGGAATGCTCCACTCCAATCGCGCGTTGGAAAATGACTTCCATTCTGCGAGCGATGTCTCCCCTATTCTGGTTGCGTTGAGCAGCTGCGTCATGAAGAACAAGCATCTTATTGGCTGGCAGACTTACATAGGAATAAGCCATACATCATCAAATGTTATATAAAGGCGTCACCATAAAGAGTCATTTAGTAACCCGTCAAAATAAGATTTAAGCTGCTTTTCAAATACCGCTGAAATACAGGCGGGAAAAGCATCGCTTAATCCTGTAATTTTATGACATAATTAGGCTATTCTTAGTGGCGTGCTCTTTGCTTAAGACAGAAGCATTTTCATACTATTGCTCCGCCTGTCTGAGTGTTCCGTGGCGTCCAATACATCCTATGCACTTTTTGCCGAATTCGATTTTATTATTTAATGCAGACAACAACCGAAACACCCAAGTAGCTCTCCTTTTTCTGGATCAAGCAACACGATCGACAGACGACTCTCTATCGCTCCAATGCTCGATTGAACCAACACAAAAACAAATCTATATATTTCAACAACTTAACCATAACCCCTTTTTTCTTTAGCAAATTTTAAGCAAACCAGTCTTCGATACCTCTCTTTTTATACCTATTTCAATACCCTTTTTAAGATAGTGCACACCAGTGATAGAATGGCAGGCTGATACAGTTTAAGAACACTAGGAACGCACATTGAAGATTTTACCGGATGAGATGTTAGATCAATTAAGCGTTTTGCTTGAAGGCTTTGAGCAAAATGCGGTCGAAAGTATGGTCTATGTAAAACGTACACAAGGATGGACACCGGAGACTATTGCGGCACGATTCTCAAATATTGAGCCGGGACTTCTAAAGCGATATTTTCAACCTCGATATTCGACAGTTCGTCCGCTTCACTTTATCGCGGCCTTTAGCTGGATAACCATGTTACCCATGACATCTTTCTATCGCGGCGCAAGCGTTAGGGAAGAGTTTCGCGGAATGGATTCATCTGCTGTTGAAGCTCTTATAAACATCGGCAGAATGCCCCATGAACAGTTCGATGTTGTCCTTAAATGTATCCACCTTTACCTTGATGATGAAGGCAAACACGCTCTCGATACACTTGCACAATCATTACCTCCCCTAACGAACAACATTGATACTGAATATGCAGCCCCAATCGTCATTGATTTAAAGACATTTGGTGACAGTTACTACCGCGCTTTAGCAAAATATGGCAAAGAGTTTCGCTCTGAACATAAATTGAGTAAATCAACGATGGCGAAGGTGCTAGGGCTATCACCCTACAGCTACAGCGTATTAGAAGATGAAGACAACCCTCAACCTCTTTCGATACTTGTTGGGGCTCGTATGAAACTTGGCTTCCAGCTCTCGGATCACTTTTCCTTTACCCAACATATGATCGAGTATAGTGAGTTTCATAAGTTTAGAGGGGAGCAACATGTTCGTGACATGCTGCTCGTTGATTCTTTACGTAGACTTCCAAAAAAGCAAAAGCCTTACGTCATAGAAATCATTAAAGGCGTAGCGACTGCTTATGCTAACTCGCTAACTGCTTAAACTCTTCTGTTGTTCTGATTTGATTTTTCGCTAAAGCGATAAGCGCCTGAGCGAGCTTTTCAGGTTGCTGTAGATGCAATAGATGATCAGCGTCTTTTAGAACAACATAGTGAGCGTTCTGTAATTGATCTGCAAAGCCCTTCGTTATCTTAAGCGTTGCATAAGGGTCGTGCTCACCCACGATCACAACAGCTGGCATAGAGACCGCCGCTAAGTTTGTCGGTTTATGCGCTAACAGTCGTATACTATTTTCAATAAATGAAATTGCACGATAATCATCATACTTTGAAACGCTTCGAATCACCGAGCGTCTAATAACATCGTTCTTTGGAATGGTATCTTTATCAACTGTTAGCACATTCACAAACGTATTAGCAAATGTCTTTCTATCTCTTCTAGCGGCCGCAATTACATCGATCGTTGCCATCCGGGCTGATTCGGGTATACCAGGTACACCGCAAGCGACAGAGAGAGACTTCACGCCATTCCAAATATCACACAGCTCAACACCAATCGCAGTACCATAAGAAACAGCAAAAATGTGTGCCTCTTCAACACCTAAGCATTGAATAAGGTCTAAAACCATTTTCGATTGCTCTCGAATAGTAACTGTTCCTGAGAGCACCGCATTCTCTCCAGTACCCGGTGCTTCTATAACAATGGTGTTCAAAGTACGTGCAAAATACTTAGAAAAAAACTCAACAGTAGCGATTTCTTGCAAGGCTCCCAACAGAAATATTCCATAGTTATCAGAGCCTTCACAGCCGTAAATTGCATAGCGATACTCAACACCACCTAAATTTAATGTTTTATACATATAAAAACCCCTAGATTTTAACATCTATCTCATGTAGTTTTGGTTTATAGCAATGGTTTTCAAAAACCAGTGTTTTTTTAAACGGACAAAGCCTACAGATTTATGGGTTATGGAACATGGAGATAAGGAAATATGGTCGACAACTACGTCAAAATTGACTCTCCGCACGATGACGCTCTTAAGTATTCTCAGCAAGCTATAGCACTCACCGTCCTACTCTCGAAAGACAGCACATTAGAAGAGATCACGCCAAAAATTCGCAACAACGCACTGTGCTTACTAATGGACCGACTTGAGAACCTTGAGCAAGCCATAGAGAGAATACCCAATGTCTGACAAGCGCCCTTTTATAAAGTACCTACTCGAAAATAGAGGCGGCTGGATGTATTTGGCGTGGCTTATAGTGTGCTTTGTGGTCGTTTTCCTATCAGTTTGAGGAACTACAACCAAACTTTCGTTTTTGTGATTAAAGCTAATGCCTTTTAGCAGCTAAAAGTGATAAATTCGTATTTCACTTTTAGCCTAGGAAGGGCTTCTACAAAGTAAAAGGACGAATCATGGATAACTTGAACCTGCTAGAACTGCTCGAAGCAATCGAACACATCACACTAAATGACATCGCTCAGCTACCTGAAGATCGTCAGCACCTAATCGTTGAACATATTGAACAGTTACGAGACCAACTTAAGCCACTGAACTTAGAATCAACAGTAACTATTCAATAAAAACGTTGTCCTGAGCAATTTCGCTGCTCACACCACTGTCACAAAAATCGACTAGTCTAAAAAGTGATCAACAATAACGACTAGGAGGTTTTAGGGATGTTTCAGTATCTATTAATTGCTTTACTAGGGGTGTCCACGCTTTCGTGGGCGAGTTCTAACTATTACGCTGGTACGGAAGGTCTAACAGGAGCGAATCTTAAAGCAAAGCTGCACAGTATTATCGATGGACAGGACCCTTTACCTTATACATCCAGTGGAAATGATGATTGGTATGATGGTGAGAAAATCGATGTGTGGGAAGCGTTGGTTTACACTGATTCAGCTTGCCCCGCCACTCAGCCAGATTGTGGACTAGTACAGCTTCTCTATCTCGACGAAACCCGCAGTATTGACCAGGCAAACAGAGGCGCGAGTAAAAATGACTCGTGGGATAGAGAACATGTGTGGCCTAAGTCGCGTGGGTTCAAGAAAAAAAGCCAAGACGGCTATACCGACCTGCACCACCTTCGCCCTGCCGATCGAAACATTAACGGCACCCACAGTAACTACGGCTACGACGAAGGCGGAGACATCGTCTACGACAAACTATTAGATGGTAGCCAGCGCGTTAGCGGAGCCTATTTAGACAAAACCGCACAATCCTTTGAACCAACGGACCGTGCTAAAGGCCAGATTGCCCGTATGATCTTCTACATGGCTACTCGCTACGAAATTGGCGACGGCCAATCTCCAGAGAACATGCCAGACCTCGTCTTAGCAGACAAAAACCAAAAACAATCCGGCGAACCGTGGATAGGCGATTTATGTACGCTGGTTAAATGGAACAACGAATTTGAAGTAACGGTTTTCGAACGCACTCGTAACGATCGTGTTGAAGAACTACAAGGCAATCGTAACCCTTTCATAGATCATCCTGAATTTGTGGACGCAATATGGGCGAGCAAGTGCCCATAAGCCATCAGGGATAGTTTTGAAAAAGCCCACCATACGGTGGGCATTTTTATACATTACATATCTGCAAAAGTACGACCTGTACTCTGCTTTAGCGTTTCAATTGTCTCATTCACCCAATCTGGCGTTTTAAGTTGCGCTATTTGCATTTGATACATTCGTACTGCTTGAATCATATTAACCAGCTCAATGGCAGGTACAACGACCGTATCTTGTTGAAACCGCATAGACTGAGCAATATTGTTTATCAGTTGAAATTTTAACGATTCATCAGGAATGGAAGCGTGTTCTATAGGAAGCTGTTTGGGCAGGCTTGATTGAGCAGAGTCAAACGCCCGTATCACCTTGAGGTGAAAACTTGGACTGATCCACATAGCGTATGCGTAGACAAGCTCCTTGCAGACCCATGTGCCTCCATTTCTTCCTTGAGTTTTTTCAAATGTTAAACTCCTCAGATCTGAGGAATTATCTATTTCACCGATAAGTTCTTGAGTTGTTTCGAGCCTCAGGAAGTTAGCAGGTTGATGCCTCTTATCAGAACCTGATGCTTTATGAAGATCATTAAGAGAATACAAACCGTCTTTCTGACGAATATCTTTAGATAAGATTGTTAGATTAGCCATCATTGGCCTCCTTACATTTTTTTCGAATAAAATGGTGTCGGGAGGTTCGAAACGGCTGTAAGAAACCGCGAGCAGCTTTCCCCAAGGGTATTGTATAACTGCTGCCCTCCCGACTTAGATTGCACATTACGGGTACAACACGGGCAAGGGTTGCCATCTTTCAGGCACAAAAAAGCCAACACTATCGGGGTTGGTTACTCTTCCGCTTACAGAGGTTTCGACGCCTCAACACAAATGATAGAGAGATCGGTAGGATTTAGCAAGTATATGGTGTCGGGAGGTTCAGAACAGTCAACAAGTATCGCGGGCTTATTCCTTGTAGTAGGTATTGTATTCACCACCCTCCCGACATATGCAAGTCATACCTATAAAAAACTAATCCACTGACTCTCAGAGATAATTTTAATAGGGTAACCTTCCAATTTAAGTTTGACAGCTTTTTCGATTTTTCCGCCGAAATTATTTGCTCCCCAGTTAGGAGAAACCTTAGAACCAAAAACAAGATAGTCCGTTTTCTTGCTTACAGAGCCTAACAGCCGATAACCTCGTCCTATAGCAATATCTTTAACATCATCCCTACTTCCCATGTCAAATTCACCAGAGACTACAATACTTGAATTTAGATGATTTATAGAGTCAATTTCATCTTCAATAAAAGCTAAAGGGTGTACTTCAACGCTACCAGTTTCGCAAAAATTGGCACCTGAGACTTTTTTAAGATATTGAAGAAGCTCCTCACTCATAGTTTCTTGAGATACAGACTGCTCTAGTTGTTCCATCTTCTTGACGACTAGATTAATTGGGAACGTACTAAACAGATCGTCATTACGACTCAACCAATCAATTAGTGCTGAAAGCTCTTCGGTATTAAGAATATCGTCGGCAACCACTCCAGATACCAGAGCCAAAAACTCATTGACTCGATCAATGTTTTTATCCAGGGGAACCTCTTTGAATTTGACGATATCTTCTAATAACGTTTTTAGATCATCTATTTCATCTTCGGTAACGACTCCATCAGCAAGAATATCACCTACCGCATCCAATAAATCAATTGCATCGCTGTCGTCTCTCAAATGCTCTTGTGACTTCAGCCAAACATCCAAAAACAGTATCTCAACTTCATTTAGCTCCTGATCAGCAACAACTCCCTGCAAAATACCTTTTAGCGAAATTGCAGCCTTCTTTCGATTACGATCTAAGCAAAAATAACTCACTTTTTCCATAACGCCCTCCTTAGGTACGTTAACGAATATACACCTTAACTCCACTGCTCTCAAAAAACTCCACAAATATCCTTGAAACCAATTAAAAGGCCACCACTGTATATATATACAGAAAGGAGTAATCATGGAATCAACCGTACCAAACGAAATTAGATTTAGTAAACCAGCACGATACTTTGATGAAGATCATCAAAACCTAACGCTAGAGTACCTGTTAAAAACTCTAAAAAAAGGCATGGTCGTTCAACTAAATTTAGACTTGAATGCCCTGATCCAAATGGAACAGCTTACCAGAGATTCCACTGTGGAAGATTTGAGTAAATTAGGTCTAGGGCCTTTATATGATCTTCTCCAAACAGGCTTAGTGGTAATGACCGCTGCTGGAGTTAATGAGGCGAAAGAGACGCATATATCTAAAAAACACGCAGCATACGAGCTATTTTGCGAGCTTTTCTGGAAAAGTCATAAGACTGATAAAAAAGCCACATACCGAACCCCTCAGAGCGACTCACCTCTAGATCAACGTAACTTTTGGGGGCTAACTGATGCAGAGCGATACTTCTATGGGCATTTTTATGTGGCCATGCTATTAATCCAAGATATAAAGAAAAATCATGCGCTTACACCCATAAAGCAGTTTGAAAGCTACTTGAGCGGTATGATTTCAATGGTAGATAGGCTACACGCCTTTGAAATAGAGATTGCTAAGTTTGCTTTTTGGTCACCTACTTCTCGCGAAATCGAATCTTTTTCACCAAAACTTAAACAAATTTACAAGGATATGAAGAATAACTTTTACCGAAAGAAAGGTGGTAAAAAATCTTTTGCAGCCCACTGTATGAACGCGGCAATGGACATTTCATGGCTTGGAAGCGCTGCTATGAGCGAGGAAATGGGGGCTGATATAGAGATTGATGGAGTTACGTTTAAGGTGGAGCAGTGGTTAGCCACTACAGATCAAAAACTTCATAGACTTAGCAAGGAATATCATCACATTCGAGAAAAAGACTCAAATACTAAACATTTTGCAAACTACAGGGATGATGAAATGGATTCATACGCATATTGGAGAGAAGTAGACGAGCTTTCAAGTAGAATATCTAGACAAAGAAGCATAAGGATCGCAAAAGAAATAGAATCTGAGCAAAAACTATACAATGAAGATCCTAACGAATATCGCTTATATTGGCGTAACAAAGAGAACCTTTCCCTTAAGAAAGTAGAAGCGGCAGCTAGAAACCTCGAAATTAGCCTTGACGGAAAACTCAGTTGACGCTTATTTCTGCTTGGAAAGCCTTACGGTACTGCCCGTAATAAATTTTTGTTTGACAGCATTCGTCATTATAGATAGATCACAAAAGGCTTGCCTAGAAAACTAGACAGGCCTTTTTATATAGAAATATATGCTGCTACAAGCCCTCACCGATACCCTCCTCTGCAATCCCCTCTCGCGGTGACTTTATCTATGCTCCAGTTACCGCGCATTTCGGGTGGGAAGATGTCGTTTAGGGTGAGGATGCCTTTGGCGACGATCAATCTACAGAGAACATGCCAGACCTCGTTATAGAGGATAAAAATAAGAAACAATCCGGCGAACCGTGAATAGGCGATTTATGTACGCTGGTTAATTGAACAATGAATTTGAGGTCACGGTTTTCAAACTCACTCGTAACCCATTCATAGATCATCCTGAATTTGTGGACTTGATCTGGAGGGGTGATTGTTAGAAATTCGCGCTTAGATCGAATTAAGTCGCGTTTTTGGCCGTCAAATGGTCTGTAAGCGCGACCTAATGCCCATAAAATTATGTCTCTATTCAAAAACTGGAGAGATATATGAGTTATGAAAACAGGGTCGCGATAGTCCTACTGGCGTGTTTAGCTTTCATCCATTTTTCAGGGATTCTATAACCCTTCTCAAGACAGCCCGCAGAAAGCGCGGGCATGCGGGTACGATGTATTAATCAAATAAAAAAGCCGAACGATGCACTACTTAATGACTGCATGGTTCGGCTTCTACCCACCCTATCCCGTAATACCTTAGTGCTTCTTCGGCTACTTGCCTCAGCGTTTTCACCTAGTCTCTGACAGGCAACTAAGGACACCAAAATGCTGGACACGACCCCAGCTTTATTGCTGGGGTGGTGCATCTAAATTGATAGCATTTAAACGAACAACTGCTAACCAGTTGCATACCGCGGTTCTAAGCACCACTTAGCTTTATTGGATTTGGATCTCATATTAAAACGGAAAATGCTTGCTCTGCAAGCCCAACTTCAAAAACTTCTGATAAAAGGCGAACCTCACTGGTTCGGTTTCTGTATAACTGGAAAGTGCATATTGCTGTTGTTTAGCAAACCCACCTTCGGACTCCAAACTTTCCATAAAACTATGAAATTCAATTACGAGATCATCAATGTTTGCGCACTCAACTATCTGTTCAGCAAACCAGTTACTATTTTCTGCATCCCCATGAATCCAGTCTTTTTTTCCAATTTTAAATGTTCAGCCTGAATTCAAGTTCGAAGTGCGACACTTTTCATTTCAAGCCGCTAAGCACATCTCTTTAAATGCGACTGCTGGCTGCTTGAACCCTAAACACTTTCTTGGACGATAATTGATACGTGTCATCGCCCAATGAATGACGTCATCTTCAATCTCTCTTAAATCAGTTCCTTTCCGCACATATTGCCTTAAAAGGCCGTTACTGTTTTCGTTCGCGCCGCGCTCCCAAGAGCTATAAGGGTGGGCAAAATAGACTTTGGTATCCAGCGCTTCTGCAATCTTAGCGTGATGAGCAAATTCTCTACCGTTATCTGCTGTAATCGTATGCACATGATCTTTAAAGGGCATTAACAACTCTATCGTCGCTTGGGTGACATCTAGAGCAGATTTTGAATTCACTTTCTTTATCAAGTAAAAACGCGTCGTTCGCTCAAGTAGCGTGACAATCGAGCCAGTTCCACTTTTACCTAAAACCGTGTCTATCTCCCAATCCCCAAAACGTTTTCGCGTATCGACAATATCAGGACGCTCCTCTATGGATACAGCGTTCTTTATAACTTCATCTTTTGTTCGTTTGCCTTTCCTATAGCGCTTATGACCCTGTCTTAAGTGTCGGTAAAGTGTTCCTTTGAGCCTTTTATCATCATGAATGTACTGATAAATCCACTCATGACTGACTGGAACACCACATAGTCTCAATACGTTAGATACTTGCTCTGGACTCCAGTCAAACTCAATAAGAGTCCGTATATAATTGATCGTTTTTGTTGGTATTCGATACTTTGCAGACCTCTTTCGTCTTGTTAGACAAAGAGTGTGTGCTTCCTTAGGGCAATAGCGTTTTGCTTGCCTGTTACGCTTTAATTCACGATAAACCGTGGCTTTATGACACTTAATGGCATTGGCTATATTGGGCACTGACATTTTTTGTTCTAAAAGAGCGGAAATCTGGTATCGTTTCCCTTCGGTCAACTGCTGATAATTCATGTTTGTACTGCTTGTTTTTGTGGTGAAAAGAAGTGTACCAACTTCAGCAGTTGGCTTCTTCTACACCTGTCTTGCAGTGTCGCACTTATTATCTGAATTTAGGAGCAATAAGTTCACCATTTTTAATGTTGTAATCAAAAAGCATAGCTCTCACTAGTTTTATTAGGGCAAAACCTTGCTCTTTTTCAAGCACAACTAGTTTAATAGCTTTCATACGTTCTTCGTTTTTGCTGTATTGTGGAGTTGAGCGTACTCTTCTACATGTTTGAACTATAGAAGAAAACAGTTCTTCGCCTTCTAGTTTAGTGTACTTAAACATTATCCCACTCTTATCTTCGTTGAGAGACAACCCGTAGAATAAATGAGTATTCCTTCGTTTTAGCTGGCCACCATACTCATTTATGAAGTACTGCATTTGACGTTCTGTAGCGAGTGCCTTGCCATTGCGCCACCTTGATACAAGAGAACCAGAGCTTTCTTTTAGGCCTGCTTTTCTAGCAATTTCAACATTGGTGTATCCACCTTCCGAAATTGCGATCTTAAGTAATTTTTGCGTGTGCTTGTACTTCTTTTCCTTTGCCATGATCATTTCCATAGAAATAAAAAAGGCGGCATTTTAGCCGCCGGTGATCAATTAGTCATCCCCTAGGTAATCATCATTATTTGGATTGTGTACGTCAGCCCATGTGTCCATATCTGCATCGTTGTTTGGGTTGTTAATATCAGACCATACATCTAGTTCATCTTGGCTCATGTCTTGTGAACTCATCTACTTAGCTCCTTTCTTACCTTTGTATAATGAATTGTTTGGGTTTAATTGATTTGAGCGGTTATCAAGCATCTTCTGATACGCGTCATTTATCCCGCTCGTTCCCTTGTTATCATTAGCTTGGTTTGCTTTATGATCGTTTGCCCGTTTACTCATTTTCAGCTCCTTAGCAACTTGTTAAAAGGCAGAATCATAGTAACGAGTAAGAAGAAAAAAGAACAATGATGAATCAGTGATTGTTTAGTGATTAGCAGTGATATTTGGTGATTTATAAAACTTAGTATAATTTTAAGGAGCCGCGTGCAAACATAAACAGTTACTGTCTGTCTCCCTCAATAGATAAGACCATCCCACAGCGCAGAAAGTGCGGGCTTTTTACGCCTAATGTTTAGCTAATAGACAATTTACCCACCACCCCACACCGATACCCTCCTCTGCAATCCCCTCTCGCGGTGACTTTATCTATGCTCCAGTTGCCTTTCATTTCGGGTGGGAAGGTGTCGTTTAGGGTGAGGATGCCTTCGGCGACGAGTTTGGGGTTGCCAGGTAGGTCGAGGGTGACGCTGGTGCCTCGGCGTTGGATTTTGGTGAGTTCGTCTTTACAGGCGGTGAGTGCGGCTTGTTCGCTTTCATAAGCTTGTCGGAGCTTTTTAAACGGTTTGGTGCCGACGGACACAGGGTGCTCTTCCCCTGTGTTGTTGTTTGTCCAGTTGGCTTTTACGCCAGATAACTTGCCTCGGCTTGGTTGGTCGAGCTGGCAGTTTATAAACTGGTTGGTTTTGGATGGGTCGTTTTGACTCGATACGCCGACCACCACAGGTGGGATGGCTTTGCCCGTCACCGTTTTTACTTGGCCGCGCCTCGCCAGCACATAAAGATTGTTTACGGGTTTGGCGATCGCGTCTCGCTCTTTGGCGATTCGGGTCAAGAAGGCGCTGTCTGTTTCGTCGATCTGGTCAATGTGATCCAGCATAAGAGATTCAAACTCTGTCGCCACACGGGGGCTAAAGTTGTGCTGTGTGACGACTTGCCTAAACAGGTCAGCAAGGCTGATGTTTTCAAAAGTGCGCGTTCTGCGCTCTTTAAAGCCTGTTTTGTCGTCTATCTGAAACGGGGCAGCGGTCGCTATTATTGTCACACTAGGTGGAAATAACGTCGGCACAATGCGAGTAATCGTAAATTGGCCTTTCTCGACCATATTGCCTTCATAGCCTTCGTGCCAGATAAGCACCGCGCCTTCTTTAGGGATGCCGCTTTGCCCTGCTGTATTGATTCGTAGTGTCAGTTGATCACTCTGAAAGCCTGCGGCGTCGATCCGCTCCCACGATGTTAAACGAGCATTGATAACGCTCTCCCCTGCACCGCTCACTCTTACTTTTGGTTTGTCGTTTAATCCCATATGTTCACCACCGTTTCAGGGGCTTTTTCTGGCATGGTTGGCAGAAAGATGACAACGCCTGCGGGTAATACTGGCCCGTGTTGTTCTAAGCCGGGGTTTTGTTCGAACAGCGCTTCTTCTGCTTCGTCGTCATTGCGACCAAGGCCAAGCAATAAGATGTTGGAAATCGTATCGCCATCGCGACTACGTATGGTTTTCATTGATGTATTCTTCCAGTTCGAGAGTAAAGTTAAGAACAAACGCCGTACCGTCATCAATGATTTTCTCTTGCTTCTCTTGCAGGCGTTTAATCGTCCATTGGCCTAAGTTATTACCGTAGCCGTCCGCGAGAACCAGCGCTTCACATTGCGCTTGCAGGTCTCGTAATTCGGTTATGTGGCTCATTCCTTCCGCCTGAAACCACGTCCCAGTGAGCGTGATATTTTCCAACGGCTGACCAGTATTTTGGCTCAACGGCTTTTGACCATAGCGTTGCACCGGCACCCAGCCGCCACTACTGGTTCGTTGTAAGCCTTCATACGGCGTACCTTCGTTTAACGCGAACACAAAGCCGCCAAGCGACATCATTTGAGGCATGGTAAATCCTAAAAATTGAGGGAATAGAAACGAAAAAGCCCATCGGATGATGGGCTTGGGGGTATTGGTTGGTTGGTTGGTTGGCGATTAAGGGGGAAAATTTTATTTGATCCCCAAATTTACTTTTATGTGCATTTCTTAATCATAATAATCTTCTTGCTGTTCAAATTTCGTTCTAAGCAACGATTTAATCCACTGAATAACGTTATGTCTCGATTTAAGACAAAAAAGCATGAATGAGAGAAGAGCGAAAAATGTAGCTGTTCTTACAGCAAAGCTATCCGCAATATTTGCATCTTCAAATATCACTTCCTTTTTCTCATAGTAAACGCCAGTTCCCTTATAGCTCACGCTCGGGTAGTACTTTATTAGCTTTCTATCTTCAACTACAAGATATGTAAAGCTGTGGTCAGATAAGACAGGAATAAGAATTTCCTCTTTTGTGGCAATAACTCGTGAGTCACCTAAACCACTCGCTTCCAGTTTCTTTACAATAAGCTTTGGTCGGCCTTTATCATCGAAAACTGGTGCCGAAACCGTAACCTCTCTTTCAAGCTCTCTAGACAATATTTCTGGTAGGTGAGGAGCACTTTTATAAGAAAAATTATTTGGGATTTTCCCGACAATAACATCTGCGTATTCTGGTTCTGTGTACTCAATCTCAACATGGGTTTCGGGAGTTAGAACCCAGTAAACCCCATACACAATATATCCTAGTATTAGTCCTACTCCGGCAGAAATTTCATTCCACCAAGCGATTCTGTTCTCTATATTTTCACTTTCCATAGTTTATTTATACTGACTTTCTGAGTATATAAAATTTAATCAGCGAGCATAAGCGTTCAATAGCATTTTGATCTCTACTTAAAATAGCTATCCCCTAAATTTGAGCTCAAAGTGCAACATTTTTATTCCTATTCACTACAAAAATTAATGATTATAAAAAATCATTCAAGAGGAATCGATCTAAGTGAGACCACCTTTTTATTATGTGGATCTCCGAACCCACCTTTTTTAGTTTTAGTAAGCGTAAGTTTCAAGGCAGAAATATACTCAGCATCCTGATTTGAATTCAAAAAAGAAAGCTTAACTTCTACTGGCACGTCCATTATTAACTCATGCCAAATCCAATCTTTTTTTCCAATTTCAATAGCATCATAACCATTATAGGTGATACTGAAAATCTTGTTTTTAACCCCATTATTGTCGAATATTGCTGAACTCTTAAATAAATTAAAAACTGAATCTTTCCCTGTTGAAGTAAGCTTTAATTTACAATCGATTCTTCCTGAAACTTTATAACAACCAACAACCTCAATATCGATTCCATTCCAATGCATGTTTGCCAATATCGCCTCTTCTTTCACCCTTGAAGAATTCAGAGACGCTTTTGTTTTCAATTCAGAGCCTAAATATGTACAGTAGAAAAAACCTGAAACAGTGAAGACAAAAAACATCCTCCTTAATATCTTTCTTGAGTCTTCATAAAACCATAACAAAAAGCCAAACATAGCTAAAAGCATGTAAATCAGAAACAGGGTTACAGCATCTTTAAACCAATAAACACTAGCACCATAACGAAAAATATCAGATATATTTTCGTTAGAAAATAAATCCGGAACGATAATTTGAAGTATCGTGACATATGAAGCAAGAAAACTAGGTATCGTGAAAACAATAAAACCAAAGTTCTTTTTATTTAACATTTTAATGTCCTTTCTATATTCCCTAAAAATATTTAAGCAGTTAAATTTTAACTTTTAAATTTAAAGCTTACACGGAGAAAAAAATAGTTACAACCTCCTATTGAACGCCCGCGTATGACATAGAATTTTTCTTTTTATAAAGTAAGCACCCCTTATCTAGTCTTTTAGCTTGATACTGATCTCCACGGAGGAATGGGGCATTCCACCTTGATAATTAACTCATTCACAACTGACTTAGTAGTCATCTATAAGGGGTCTGCATTTAACGCCCCCACCTAAATTCAGATAATAAGTGCGACACTGCAAGACAGGTGTAGAAGAAGCCAACTGCTGAAGTTGGTACACTTCTTTTCACCGCAAAAACAAGCAGTACAAACATGAATTATCAGCAGTTGACCGAAGGGAAACGATACCAGATTTCCGCTCTTTTAGAACAAAAAATGTCAGTGTCCGATATCGCTAATGCCATTAAGTGCCATAAAGCCACGGTTTATCGTGAATTAAAGCGTAACAGACAAGCAAAACACTATTGCCCTAAGGAAGCACACACTCTTTGTCTAACAAGACGAAAGAGGTCTGCAAAGTATCGAATACCAACAAAAACGATCAATTATATACGGACTCTTATTGAGTTTGACTGGAGTCCAGTGCAAGTATCTAACGTATTGAGGCTATGTGGCGTTCCAGTCAGTCATGAGTGGATTTATCAATACATTCATGATGATAAAAGGCGCAAAGGAATACTTTACCGACACTTAAGGCAGGGCCATAAGCGCTATCGAAAAGGCAAACGAACAAAAGATGAAGTTATAAAGAACGCTGTATCCATAGAGGAGCGTCCTGATATTGTCGATACGCGAAAACGTTTTGGAGATTGGGAGATAGACACGGTTTTAGGTAAAAGTGGAACAGGCTCGATTGTCACGCTACTTGAGCGAACGACGCGTTTTTACTTGATAAAGAAAGTGAATTCAAAGTCTGCCGTAGATGTCACTCAAGCGACAATAGAGTTGTTAATGCCCTTTAAAGATCACGTACATACGATTACAGCAGATAACGGTAGAGAATTTGCTCATCACGCTAAGATTGCAGAAGCGCTGGATACCAAAGTCTATTTTGCCCACCCTTATAGCTCTTGGGAGCGCGGCGCGAACGAAAACAGTAACGGCCTTTTAAGGCAATATGTGCGGAAAGAAACTGATTTAAGAGAGATTGAAGATGACGTCATTCATTGGGCGATGACACGTATCAATTATCGTCCAAGAAAGTGTTTAGGGTTCAAGCAGCCAGCAGTCGCATTTAAAGAGATGTGCTTAGCGGCTTGAAATGAAAAGTGTCGCACTTCGAACTTGAATTCAGGCATTTATAACACTGCACATACAATTTAGAAAGTACCAACCTGCCCTACAAACTTATCCTACTAATAATGGTAAGACAGCTACCTGATGTATAATAAACAAGTTAGGGCTTCGGTTGTAATAAGAGCCTTTTTTCACGCCCTTACCACAATGCATGCGCCTTATAACTTAACTCGTTCGCTTATCCCCCAAGCTTCCATCCGCCCTTGTCGCCATGTCCATGTTGCCCATCATTCCCTGTGCAAATTCGGCCTTGAGTCTTTCTATGACTTGATCCGCCATATCTTGATCATAACTTGGATTCCCAGTTGGTGTTAAGTGGAGCACTGGCGCAAAGGTCATGCTTTTGGTGTTGTTTTGAAGCTGTTGGGTTTGGCTTGTTATGTTGCTGGGTGCGGGTTGCTCTGTTTTGTCGTCGCTGAACCAGCCGCCAATGTTTGAGCCGATCCACTCCCCTAGTGCGCCACCGCCCATGCCGCCTGCAATGGTGCCGATGAGGCCACCAATTGCGGTCCCGACTATTGGGACGACCGATCCGATGGCGGCACCCGCCATGCCGCCCGCCGCTGCACCGCCTAAACCACCGACCATGTCCCCTGCTGTTGCGCCGATTTCTACGCTGTCGCCTTGTGACACGGCAGAGGCTAGGCCTGCGCCTTGAAGCGCAATGTCTAATGGACGAAAGAGTTTCCCTGCGCCTTTTAGTACGTTGCCTGACATACCACCCACTGGCAACATGGTAGACAACCCGCCAGCGGCTCCCGCTAGGTCTGCCCCTGTCATGGCAATGTCGCTGATATTCGTGCCTGCGTTTGCTGTGTCGGACATAAGGGATAGTGCTGCGCCTCCACCCATGAGACCTGCGAGTCGGCCATAGCGTCCAAATTTTGATCGTCCTAACCGACCTGCAATGCCTTTGCCGTTTTTATCGAAGGGTTGTTTTGTATCGTTGATACGTTCTTCTGCTTGCCTTAAGCCTGCTAAGCGGCTCCCTGTGTATCGGCCTGTTGAGTTTCCGTTTCGCGTTCTGCCGCCTCTTTGTCCAGATCCACCACCGTAACCCGCGCCAGCACCTAAGCCGTTTAGCTTTCGGTTTAGTCTGTCTATGGATCGAGAGGCACGATTCGCACTGATTGCGGTACGATCAGTGGAGCTTGTGAGCTTTTCGCGACCCAGTTTGAATCTGTCTTTGCCGTTACCCAGTGCAAGTTTGGCAAATTTGAAGGCGATAACCCCTGCTTTCACGGCAGCCAGTGCTCCCACGACGCCCAATAGCCCTGTGGCTAATTGTGGATTGGCTTCGGCAAAGTTGGCGACACCATCCACGACGGACATTAGCGGCGGCAATACGGTGTCTAACACGGGTAGAAGTCGATCACCCAGCACGATGGTCATGCGATCGAACTTGGCGCTCAGTTGGCTAAGCTGATGACCTCGTGTGCTGGCTCGGTTTGCGTATTCGTCGTTTACGCTGTTTGCTCTGTCGGCTTGGTTGGCGACTTTGCCAAAGGCGGAGACGAGGCCGTTTTTGTCGTCGTCTAAGGTTGTGACGAGTTTTGCTACCGCGCCTTTGACTTCTTCGCCAAAGAGTTGCGAAATGACGGCGCCTCGGTCGGTTGCGTTTACGTCTTGTAAGCCACGCATTACTTCAATGAGCGTGCTTTGTGCGTCGTTTTGCATCATGCCTGCAAGTTCGTCTGCATCGAACCCGATTCGGTTCATTGCCTCTTTTTGCGCACCTGTGGCGGCGTAACCTGCGGTTAAGCGTCCTGTGATGTTTTTAAGTGCTGTAGAGGCAACTTCTTCTGTTGCGCCCCCTGCGATCAGCGTTGCAGACAATGCGGCGGTTTGGTTGTAATCCAGCCCCGCGCCCATTGCTGTGGAGCCTTGGCGAACCATGACGGCGGCAATGTCCTTTGCCTTGGCGTTCATGTTGTTGCTTAGGTAGTTTGTGCTGTCGGCAAGGTCAATTGCATTCTCTTGTGTCAGACCCATTGCAGCGCGCCATGTGGCGAGTGTGGAGCCTGCTTCTTCTGAGCTTACATCCCATGCTACGCTCATTTTGGTGGCGGATTCTGCGAATTCTAGTAGCTGTTTTTTCTCTATGCCGCTCTGCCCCGCGGCGGTGACGATGTCGGCAATGCCTTTTTGCTCAACGCCTAAGCGCCCTGCAAGTTGCATCATTTTTGTTCTGTATTCGGCTTCTTCTCGTTTGTCTGAGAAGTTGACGACCTTTTTAACATCGGCAAAGGTGCTTTCGTATTCCACCGCTCGTTTACCCGCCATGACAAGGGGCGCGGTTTTGACCGCTAGGCCAACGGCTTGGCCGACAAGTTCGCCTTTTTGCGCGTTGCGATCGGCAATGCGGCCTTTTAGCTTTTGGATGCGTTGAAGCTTGGCTTTTTGCTGTTCTAGCTTTCGGTTGGCTTGCTCTGTTTGTTTGGCGAGCTTGAGCTGTTGCACACCCAATGAGTTTACTTTTAGCCCTGCGTCGCTCATGCCACGACGCAATCCACCTAGCTCTTTGGCTTGTTTGCTGTATGAGGTTGTTAAGCGTGCGGTGGCGCGCTCTGCCCCTTTTAGGCTGGCTTTTTCTTTTTTATGAGCGCGTTCAGCGTCTTTTTTGGCTTTGGTGAGTTTTTTAAGCTCTTTGGTTGCTTTGGCTACTTGCTCGGACTCTGCGCCGTGGGCTTCTGCCGTTTCTAATAGGGCTTGTTCGGCTTTGGCTAGGGCTTTGGTATGAAGGGTTACAACATGCTTTGCTGCTGCTTCGCTGTCTTTGAGTTTGTCGGTTTCTGTTTTGGCTTTTGAGAGCGCTTGGCGGGAGTCGTCTAGACGATCGTTGAGGGTTTTGAATCGGGTGATTAGTTTTTGCTTGTTGCCTAGTTCCTTGAGAGTTTTGTCGGTTTGTTTGGCTTCTTCTTGCAGCTTCCCTGCTGATTTGCTCGCCATTTTGAAGGGCTTGGAAAATTTGTCGATTGCAGTCAGTGCAATGGATACGCTTCTATCTGCCAAGGTTTACCCCTTTTTGATTCCTAGTTTTGCGGCGGCGAGATGGTAACGGCGCATGGCTTCGTCGATGCGCCAATTTAGTATTTCAGATGGTGGGATGTGGTAGACGATCGGGATGATGTCGGTGAGGACTTCTACGTCGTTTGGCGAAAGTAAGCCGCCGGTTTTTCCAAAAAATCGATGAGTCGCTCTTGCAGTTGGTTCCAATCTGGCAAGCTTAAACGCCCTAGTTCGGTCTGGCTCAAACCTGTACAGCTTGAGCTGATAAACAGCGTGCGTTGCCATTCATCTTCGTGAGTGTCCATGAGGTCGGTTGTGGCGACGGTAGGCGGCTTGAGTTTGTATTGGTTGATGTCGCGGCCATCGTCTCCGTTAATCGGCTGTAGCAATAATGGTGCATTTAGATCGAACGCGTTTTTATTGTCCATGAGCTTACTGGCTGTTGCGTTCATCAGCTCCAATACTTTGGTTTGAATGCTGGTGTAGTCGGGCGTGACGAGCCGTTTAAGCTCTTTGTCTGTTAGTCCTGTGCTTTCACAGATGCAAGCACGTAGGAGCTTTGTATCGTCGTTTTGGATGCTTTGGCTCAAGGCTCGGTGAGTTTCCATGTCCATGAGTTGGAATGTGATTTGATGAATCTGCTCGCCTTTGTCGCTGTCGATCGGCCAGACAAGTTCGTGCGTTTTTACTTTGAATTCAGGCATACGTTTATCCTAAAAAAAAGCCCGCAGTGTGCGGGCGATAAGGGGAAGTTTTGGGTTATGGCAAGCCGACGTTTCGGCGATGTTCGGCGAGAATGTCACCGCTTCCTAGATTAAGTATCTGGGCATTGCGATCAATCTCGTAGATGGTTTTACCCGATTCTGTTTTCTTATAGGCACTGACGGCCATTTCGATCTCGTGGTCGGGCAGTTCGCCCATTTTGCTCGCAGATTCGGTAATGCTTGTGATTTCCCCCGTCAAGCTGTCTTCTAACGCGAACTTTGCGCCGTCTTCGTCTTGAAGGGATTCATTGACGTTCACTTGGCACATTTCGCCATCGGCAAGGCCAAACGCTGAGAGCATGGCTTGAGTCGCGCCTTTGACTTTGAACTTGGCGGTCATTTTCTCAAGGCCGACCATAACTTCACCTGGTATGAACGAGCCGCCTCTTGTCTCTTGCATGGTTTTCTTTATCTCAGGCGGGGTGTATTCGTCTAGCTCTTTTACAAGCGGCTCGCCATTAATAACCGCACGGCGGGTAATTCGTGTTCTTTGACCTGCCATATTAAGCAACTCCTTCTAGGAATGATTCGACGATGCCAACGTCTTCAATTAGGTGGTAAACCATGTGTTCGTTGACGCTGTAACCGTGGTATTTGATGGCAATGTGCCATTCGCCGTTTCGATAGTTTTCGACGTTGTTGAGCGTTGGGTGTAAGTAGACTTGAGCGCCCATCACTGTTTCGTTGGCTTGAAGTGATTTGAGCCAGTAATTCAGCTTTTCAATCTCTTGCTTCATGAATGATTCGGAGAGGTTGTAAGCCATGGCGCGTTGGGCTGTTTTGGCGAGTTTGCGAATAATGGCGTATTCCAAGCCCACTTGAGAGACAAAGCGCCCCATTACGCAACGGTTGCCAATCAGCGAGAAGCCGCCCATGGAGGTGCGCGCAAAGTAGCTGATGCCGTTTCGGTTCAGTAGGTCGCCACTTGTGGCTTTGTCCATGATGTTATAGTCAATAATTCGGCTAGTTCCTTCAATCAGCGCCCCCATTCCGCCTTTCGCAGGGCTTTCCCACGGTGCAACACGAGCGAAGCAGCTTAGCGCGATCGCCGATCCTGGGAAGAGTATGTTCCCACTCGCTGCTTGGCTGTAGACTGAGACAAACGGATCGATAAGATAGACAGACTCATAGCCCGTACCCGCGCCGCCTAAAGAGGCCGAATAACTGATTGCTTCGGTGTCATTGGTATTTGGTCCATCGACGACGGGAATCGCGTAGAGCCTTTTCCCCATCGTTGCGAGTGCATCAGCAACAGGTTTGGTGTTAAAGCCCGGTGCTGCAATGTGCGTTGGGATCTCGTCACAACCCGCGAGCGCTTCAATACCCGTTCGCTGGCCTGTCGCACCGTCAATTTTACCGATCACATTATTTTGAGCTGCCGCAACGTCTGCACCTTCTGCAACAATGATCACGTAAATAGGAACCGATACAACTCGTAGAATCTCGTAGCACGTGCGGTACAAAGTCCCGCGCTCGTCTCCTACTATGTCGAGCTTAGCAACGGCGCCCATGTTGGCGATTCGAATTGGCGTGTTTTCTGGAAAATCAGCGTGAGCGTCTGGCGCGGTGCCAACGATGCCCAAGACAACACTGCCCAATGGCCCCATAGCTGGCGGAGCCGATTGGGTAACGACACTGATGCCGTTGTGCACGAATGATGCTATTTCAGGCATTAGGCCTCTCCTTTTGGTTTCGCGGTATTTCTCGCAAGAGCGACTTTACCACTGAGAATTAAGTATTCTGCTTCGCAAGGAAGCAGGTTGACCGTGTCACCTTTTTCGTGCCAATGCTTTTTGTTAGGGCATTGGTACGGGTTGAGAACTTCGTATTGCTTGGGTTGGGTTTTGGATTGATTTGCCATCTTTCCTCCACAAAAAAGCCCCGCATGTGCGGCATAAAAAAACCGCTGATGCGGTTGGGGGATGAATCAGTCTGATAGTCGACTATTTACTAAGAATCTTACTTACCTCTGTCGCTCTTTCTGAGATATCTTCAATTACGTCAGATTGCCCTTTAGACTGATATGGAAACTTATACTTACCTGAGTCCATTCCATCTAGTACTATGTTCGCATCTGAAACGAACGAGTTAGATGCTTTTTTAAAGTCATCAAATGAATCTGCACTCTCTAGACTAACTACTAGCTTACTAAACTCGACTAGCAACAACTCAGCAGCGTCCGCGTTGGCGCCCAAAAGGGATTGATGGTCACCAGCGGCTTCTAATATTCCTAATCTCTTTTTAAGTCTAACTTCGCTATCTGTATATTCATATGTACAACCCGCCGGAAAAACCAATGACTCTGCACCATCCAAAGAGCCGTAGTAAACTACGGCACCATCATTCAAGACCCTCATATACTGCTTCCTATTCCATATGAACTTGACATAACAATTAACGGAGAACCGCTAATATAACCAGCACTAACCCACGGCCCGACTATATACAGCTTCACTCCCTGAGCACTTACAGAGCCCACCAGCCCATCTATATTCCAATAGCGAACAGATCCCATACTTAGATCCACATACAGCTGATTTGACTCCATCGTTTGACCGCAAAAAAACATCCCGTTTTTATCGGCTAAGCATGCCAAAACCCCGGTAGTAAATCGCCCGCGCACTGGACGACCGGGGAGTAATAAAAAATCCCCACCAGCCGAGCCAGCAGACAAGGTCACTTCCAACACATTAAAAACAAGACCGCCTTCCACATGACACTGACTTTTTATCTCAGACGGAACATCGTCATCCGTATACTCCAATACTCTTAAATCATCCAACACAGCTCCACCACTAGAGTGAAAGCCAATGGGACTTAGATAATTTCCATCCGAATCTTTTTCCGTTGCCCTCGAATTCAACAGAAGATTAACAGCAGGAAGGTTTCCACTTGCTCCATCTATATACCTCTCCACCGCTACTTCCGCCGCTTTCATGCGCCCATCTATTTCGCCAATCATCCCACTAACAACGCTCGTCTGTTCCTGACTCACCGCCGTCTGCTCTTGAGCTGCCTGTTTGAGCTTTTGAAGCTCTTCTACTATTTCGGCCATTAAACTACCCTCCTAACCTTAATTTTTCGCTCAGTTGCATTAACATATGAGCCTGTTTTGTTGCGACAACTTGTGAGCGAACAAACGCGACTGCATCCATCATCATTTCGTTGTCTATTAGAATGTTGAGATTGTCGGTTCCGACCTGAATAGATACCGAGTCCGTGGGCAAGGCGCTTAGATTCAGCACATGCTGAATAATCATTTTGCCGCCTGCGGATTTGTAGTTCAGCGTTACACCCGGAGATGAAATCACGCCGAGCAACGTACCTGTTTCTAGATAGAACCCAAGTTCGTTAGCTGAGTATTCAAGATCGCCTTCAAACTTTGCGATCGCTTTTATCTTGCCCGCTCCAATATCGACTGTGTCGTTAAATTCTACTCGCTGTTTTTCGCTGTATAGCCTCGTTTGGTTTGCAATTGGGGTGTAGGATCGATCACCCGCTCCCACGTGCGTTATTTTTATTTGAATGCCTGCCTGTTTAGCAGAAATACACTCAGCAAGACCTTCTTCTGTTATGACTAAACCCAGTGCACTCATAAAATTGCTGTTGCCTCCACGCTTCCAATTGAGTAAACATAAGCGCCTGCTGCTAAGTAGAGCGCTGCCGATGTGTTTGTAATGGATAACTCCGCTTGAATTTCTAGATTATTGATTGAGGTTCCAACTTGAGCAGCGCCACATAATGCAAGCTCTGTTTTTGTTTCTAATTCCCACAGCCGGGCTTCGTGTGAGCTGCTTTTGAAATTTACCGCCGGAGCTATTGCACCAGCTAAGCCCATGTTTTGTTCGACACCATAGGCGAGGGATAGCGTTACTGTGTCTCGCTCTGATTTCGCTTCGTCAATATAAGAAAGTAACTTCTTTGCGTTCGCTACGTTTACGGGGTTATTTCCGTGCTCCCATGCGGTTATTATTTCTAGTGAGTAAGGCTCGGCGCTCTGTTCGTACCAGGGCGTAATCTCACCTTTAAACCCTAGCGATTCTAAAGCCGTTTTGATGCCCTTTTTTGTGCCAGCGAGCCGCCTTACTATCCACGCATCCCGTGCTAATCTTCGTTTTAACTCGTCTGGTGCATCGTCATCCCAAATTGGAACTTGTGCGTCGTGAGCCAAAAACGGAAGCAGTTTATTTGTGGTTGTTTCAGCATTGAGCAAACCTGGAAATGGAGAAGCGTGCTGATAAAGTTGCTCTGCTAATGCAAGCTCTATCGCTCTTTCGAGTGCAGATTTGTTGTCCGGTAAGACACTATAGCTGTGCAGTGACGACGTTGATGTTGATTGACTCAAGATAAGGTACCTCTGAATAGTCGCATTGGATGCTGTCTGTCATATTGAGTTCGACTCTCCGAACACCACCTATCGATGCAAGTGCGGCATACAGCAAGCTGGGTTCAATTTCTCCGCCTAGTCGGTTTTGTTCGTCACCGTATTCTTGAACCGCTTTAATTGCTGCGTCTCTCACAACCTCTCGATCAGGCCCTACTCGTAAATGAATGGTCGCGTCACACGCCCAACGAACAATATTTGCGGCTTGAACGGTTACGAGATCGGTTTCTTGGGCTATATCGTCTCGATCGATTAGATACGCTTTCGTCGCATTAATTAACGCCTGCGATGGTGTGCCGTCACCTTCATGCGCAAGTATTCGAACATCGACCTCGCCCGGAGATGTTTGGCGTGCTTGGGCATCTTTTGTTTGTCCGCCCATTTCATGCTCTTCATAGCGATAGGTTACGACGACTTGACCCGATTCAGAACTTTGAACATCTATCTTAGGGCGACCACCTAAAGTCATAGCGTGATAACGATAGCCGGAGCGAGTGCCTGCACTGGATAACGCAAACACAGCAAGGTAGTAGCGAGTTAAGAGTGCATCATTGGATTCCATTGTTGGAGCAACTGGCGGGAAAGCATTAGGATCGCCTTCATCAATAATCTGCCGCTCAAGTCCTAAGCGACTGACAATCACATCGACCATATCGTCATCGGTGGCATACATGCCAAACATTTGGAGGGCTTGCGCATTTCGCTGTCTATCCGTCGCTTGCATGATGACGGCGAACGCTTCAATGAGCTTGGTTATGATGGCCGCTTCGTTCTCAAACGTTTCTTGTACGCTGTCTGCTATGGATGGATCATGCTCAGCCAAATACGCCAATACGGATTCTTTGATATTAGATAAAACAGCCTCATAAGGGCGAGTTTTAATAATATCTGGAATTGGGAGCTGGTTTTTATGAGGAAACATCGACTAACGCCTCAAAAGTATGCAAGCGACCCCGCCACTCGCCTTCTATGTAGAAAATAAATCCAATCTCGCCCGACTTAACTAAACAGCGTTTTGGGATGAAATCACTGAGCCCATTTTCAGGAATGTAAAACGCGGCTATTGCAGCAGACTGACAACGCACTGCTTCACCGGGCGACATGTTTGCACTCAAAAATTTGGGAACATCTGAACCAAATTCCGGCCTTTTTGCACGCCCGCCAAATGGAGTCGTCAGTACTTGGGTTATACGGCTAACAAGGAAATCGAAATCTGTGATTTCATTTCCCGTTTTTCTATCTATGTCCACTATGTCACCTTATATGTTCCAGATGATGAACCACCCTCAATAACAACTTCCGCATTTGAATTTAAGTGATCGATAATGCCTTTTGAAAACGCTACATAAAAATCATGGCCTGCGGCTTTGTCTGTCGTTGGTTTATACCCTGCTTGCTCTAATGAGTTTTCTATTGATATCGCCATTAATTCGGGAACAAGTGCCATAACTTACCTCGTGTCATTTTGCGGCGTTTACCAGCGTTGAACAGTCAGCGTGAGGTAATCCGGTGATCATGCACTTATGTGCACCGGTTACCACGCCAGCGCCTCCGATTAAGTCAATTTTGGAACCTTCAATTAATACGTTTGCACCAGATTTAACGGTGACATCCCCGCCAGCAGTTAACTCTGTGGTTTCGCCCACTTCGATCGTGGCGGAAGCTCCCACTTCGATATTCAGTTCACCGACGCTCTTAATTGTCATAACTTTGTCTTGTGTGTGATAGGACACGAGCGAGCCATCCGGATAGCATCGCGTTATTAGATTGGTTTCTGTGGTTGGCGCTGGGAATGCATCACTGAATAGCCCCACAAGCGCGACGGTCTGAGCACCTGCATTGCCGCCTCCATAGTTCAAAATCACGCATTGTTCGCCTTCGCTTGGACAGCGGTAATCCGTTGTCGCACCTGCTGCGGCGGCAAACCAACGAATGGAGGGAGTTGTTAGTTCGCCGTGACGAACTTTGATTAACATGCCTGATTCGTGGATGGATTCGACATACCCGAGGCGAACCATGCTCTGCATTCTTCGGCGTAGGTCTTCGGTTTCTGCACTTAATTCTTCAATACGATCAAGATACGACTCAAGCATCTGCCGAACCGTTGCTTCTATTAAATCTCTCATTTGGGCGGATTTTCATTTGTAGCGATGAGTGAGAAGTCACTATCGTGTTTAGGATTAATACCAAGAAAAATGGACTTCAAGGCTCGATCTTCTTCTAGTAACGATTCATCCATCTCAACAACTTGACTGAATTCAACTGTCCAACAGTTAAACCCTTTGTCTCCACGTTTGAAATCACTCGGATAAGCGACAATATTCTCAGGGATACCAATATCCGAAAGCCCCCATCGATTTCTAACGAGCAAACGCTTAACGAAGCTAGCCAGGTTAATGACTTTTAATTCCGATACTTCGACCCTATTGGATAGAATGCAATGCAGGTATACGCCTACTTTCTCTTGATTTGTTCCCGATGCACTGTGTCCCGTTGCTTCATTCAACTCTGGGAAATCTATGAGAATCGCCATCTCTGGCAACGCATCCCATGATTCAATTGAAGTGGCAAATTCTACCAGCGGTATCTGAACCCCTTTGTTAGAGGCTGATGTGTTTAAACCCGCTTTTAAGGCATCGAAGTATTCAAGTATGCTTTTCACTGTAATGCTTCCCGTATCCACTGGGCGAACTTACGATTTAGTTGCCCTTCCAGCTGCCGAATAATGCGTTCCGCTTCGCTAGAGAAGTCGATAGTTTGTTTCTTCAAAGGGTGGCGGCTCGCTCCAAGGCGCTTCCAAATAGCAAATTCTCCGTATACCGTCTCTAAAAATGCGCCTCTAAAGAAGTAGTCGCGCACTTTTACACCGCCCTCTTGTTGACGAGCTGCGCCGATCTTTACCGCCGAGATGGGCAAAATCCCCACCCACAAGCGGGCAGAGTGACCTTTTCTCGACACTCGAATCCGAAAGCGGTTTTTCAAGGCCGTTTTTTTTACTCCTAACTCTTGCGATAAACGCTTAAGGCTTTCTGTTCTAAGCCATGCAACCGCTCTTCGAAGGGCTTTTCTAATCGCACTGGTTAACTTTCGTTTAAGCTCGCCCACAACCTCTAAAGGCATATCCAACTCTAACGAGTAATCAAAGGCCATAATCGCTATTCTCGGTATGAGTCAATTTTTCGGGTGTTTGAGTAGAGAGAATGCACAGTGTTTCACCACTGCCATCGTGCAGAGTGTTTTCGATAAAGAAGGTTTCATTTGCGATTCTGCAATGCCAGTCCTCAATTTCTTGCAGCGGCGACGGGATTGAAAGCAGCTTCTCAGTCGTTTTGAATTCGACATTGGAATGTCGCCCTTTGAGCCCGTTAAGTTTTTCAAGAAGCTCTGGGTTATCGAATATTCCCGACGTCTCGAAGCTTTCCTCTGCGCTATAAACAAAAACGGGCGTTCCGACCTTTCGGAACACCCGCTTATTTGCGCGGTTTAACGCCTTATCGAAAGACATTAACCCTTCTTACCCTTAAACAACATCTTGGGGCGGCGTGGATAGAAAAGCGGATAGCTATAACATTCCAGCTCGACAAACTGCTGACGTTTATCATCCAATAGTTGCAGTGAATAAAACTCTTCACCCAATTTACCAATATCAGCAAAGGATTCCCCCGGTGCTAAAGCCATTTCAAAGACATTGGCGTTTTTACCAGCCGGGAAAATATGACATTTATCAACATTAACAGCGATTTCCGAGTTATCGTCCGTACCTACGTAGTTGACCCACTTCACACCTGCGAAATCCAGTTCAAAGTCTGTTCCGGGGGCTCTAAGCTCGTGGCCCGCTTGTTGAACTTTGTACGTTTCTCGTACTTCAGAGTTACTGATCAAATCATCCCAAAATGCGTCTCCACAAATCGCTCGAATTTCAGAGTATCGAGCCCCTTTTGCACTTCGTCTCATTTGACGAATTACTTTTTCGGTAATTAACTTACGTAGATCGCCGTCTTTCTTATTCGCTAGATCAAAGTTAATTTCAGTATTTGCACTGATATCAAACTCACTAAAGTAGTCGTAGATAACGGACCCATCTGCGTCAACTAACTTACCTTGCACGGATGCTAAGCGCATATTTTCATGCGTTGCGACGATGTCCTCTTTCACGCTCATCATACGGCGAGCAAATTCTAATTGAACTTCGGTAATTGCATCCGTTAGACCTAATGCTCTAACGAAAGCCAATTCCGATGCCGTGATTTTATCGGCTTGAGCAACACGGACCGCATTCAAATTTCTGATTTTACGGTCACCCTTCTCTTTTTGCGGAAGAGGTTCTCCGCGCAATGAGACAGGTACAACAGAGAGAGATTCACTCTTTGTCTCAATCGCGATCACATCACTACGCACTGGATTTCGACGGAAAATACCTAACTGCCCCAAATAATCTGGAGCGACTTCTACTTCGTTGATCGCTTCTGTCATGGAAGCGACAGAGAATGCATCATCGTTAAAAATATCGACTAGTTCAGCCATGTTAGCTCCTTAAACTACTTTGATGCCATTCACTGCCAATTTTGCAATGGCAGCGGTTTTTTGGGCGTCTGAAATACCTTCAGGCCAAACGAGGTCTGAAGCTCGAGCGGCAGTTAATGCAGTGGAAAGCACACCTTCAACATCTCCAGAAGATGCATCCACAGCGTCAAACAAGATGGCAGATGCATTTTCGGCGCCGTCCGTCACGGTTGGATCTAGCTGTTTAAACTTAGAAGAAGCAGACACTTTCCCCATGACCGTACAAGCACTGTATTTACCCGCTGTAATGACTTTCTTATCACGACTTAAATATTGGCCGACTTCTTCGACAATATATTGCCCCGCGCCAGGCGCTTTCGTTTTGGTAACCATTGTTAACCCTCTTTAATAAACGTTTGCAGTGGCTTAGCGCTTCACTGCGGAAATGGCACGAGACCATGAGTTTTTGATGTTTTCATTGTTTTGCTTGTTTTGCGTTAAGTCTTTAGGGCCACCTGAATCAATGTCTTCATCCATTTCCGCCTTGGTTTCAGATACGGCGATACGCAGCAACTCCGCCGGATTATTCATGTTCTGTATGAGGTTTTGAGTCACAGTATTTAGGCCAGCAGTTGCACAGATATTTTGAATATCATTCGCTGTCGTAAGACGACTCTGTACATCTGTGATTGAAAGATTCTGAGTCACAAAATCAGACGCGAGGAAAGATAGATTCTTGTCGTGACACATTTTGATGATTTGAACCGCATCATTATCACTTCCATTCACTGGTGGAGAGTTTTGTGCGCTCACAGCGCCCTTAAGGCTATTAAGTACTTCTGATTTAACTTGTTCACGACTTGCTAGATTGCAATTGAGAACAGGCGCTTCTGTTACAATAATTTCATCAACAAAGCCTTTCAAAACCGCTTCTTCCGCTGTCATCAACGTTTCTTGATCAAGCATTTCCCACAATGTGGCGCCTTCAATACCTGTTCTTTCTGCATAGAGCCGTAACAAACCAGATTTCAGAATATCCAGCTTATCAGCCATCGCACGGAAGTCGTTCGCGTTGCCCTGCATTCCCGTTAGGGGGTTGTGAATCATCATAAATGAAGCTGGGTAAGCTCTAAGCTTTCCAGCAGAAGCACCCATCGCAATAGCAGAACCCGCGCTGGACGCTTCACTAAGGATCTCAATAATTACTTCGGCTTTATGCCCTTTTAGAAAGTTCGCAATAGCAAGGCCGTCGAAGAAGTTGCCGCCCGGTGTGGCGAGAGAAACACGAATTTCATCCAAGTCACCCATGCTTTGAACCGCTTGAATAAACTCACTTGCGGCCACGGCATCGGGATCAAAAAAACTCCCGCCTACGGTGCCATGAATATTAATGGTCACTGAGCGAGGTTTATCGCCTGCCCCGCCTGTTAAGTTGAGGATTTCATACCATTTCATTATTGAACCCTATAAATAAGAAACCCCGCTAAGATGCGGGGTTTGTGAGGTAGTTTTCGACTTTCTGCAAAAAGCCTAAATCGTCTTCGGTAATACCAAGCTCCTTGGCTTTCTGAACTTTTCGCAGGAGCTTTTTCAGATTGGTTGTTTCAATTTCTTCCGGGTCTTGCCCTTTGCGAGCCACTTCCAGATCGGTTGATGTTAGATCATGCTTTTGCGCTTTGATCTTCGCATTTACATCTTGCTCTGGGTGGATGTAATCCCACCCTTGTGGTCTGTAATCTGCCTTGAAATATTGTTCGGGGCTTGCTGAGTAAAAGGGTGCATCCAGCTTTCCAGAAAAGACGCAGGCTTCGATAAACCACTTCCAGTCCTTCATACAAATCTGATAAACCAACAACTGATCTTGAATCGCTTCAATCTGTCGGTAATATTGCTGCATGATGATTCGAACCAGACGATCGTTCACTTGTGACCAGTCACCTGTTAAAAGCTCATAAGGTTGGTTATAAGACAGCGCCAAGCTAATGCACTGCCAACGCATGTAATCAGAGTAACCTTGCCCCGCATCATCACCATTGAAAAGGGTCAGATCGTCTCCGGGGAAACCATTTAAGACCGTTCCCGCCTGAACACTGACGTTCGGTATTTCATTCGTAGAATCTGGGTGGATTTCTTCGCCGGTTATCGGGTCAAACTGCCAATGCTTATCTTCTTCATAATGAGAGTAATCAACGGCACGCTTCATAAATCCCGTATAAGGCGCTCTCTGCTCTTTTCGTACTAGCTCTGCATCATCGTAAGAGTTAAAGGTGATTGCCTTAATCAACCCAGAAGTTCCATCTGGTGTACCGCGCCTTTGTCCTGGTCGCGTTGGTAAGTAATGATGAATAACGTCCTTTGCTCTTACACGAACATAGTCAGAAAGGTTTATGCTGAACTCGCCATCATGTGGATGTTCTCGGTAAAAGTAATAGGCTAATCGCCTTCCCTTTCTATCGAACTCAATGCCTTCACGAATCTTCCGTCCATTTCTAAGATCTTGATTTAGCTCTATTGGACAAAAACAGGATTCTAAGATTTGATTTTGATACGGAGCCGGAAGTCCATCGCTAAGCGAGCGATAGCGTTTACGGATGAAAACCTCTCCCTGAGTTCTTCTCGCTCTAACAGCCTGTGTTAACTGACCGTGCCAGTTAATTACAAGCTCAGGATCAGAGTATTGAACTCTCTGTTGCCATAGCTCATTCGCCGCAATATTAAATTGCTCATCACTTGTTTTGGCGCGAATCGCCACGCCTGAACCCACTTCATTGACAACATTCTTTTCAATGCCGCTGAACACCAAAGGCATGTTTCTATGACCTGCCAATGTGCGATCGCGTAATGAACCTTGATCAGGCGCAACCGTTTTATTGGGCCCTAATCTTGGAGAATGCAGACTGGCCGCGCGCTTACCGCGAGTCGCCCCTTCATAGGATAGATTTGCGACACTGGATAGCGGATTTCCTCGATGGTCAACAATCACTAGAAACCTCTGTTTACAGACGTGGTAACAGCATGAAGTGGACGTGAACGCCGTTTCTTACGCTGGAGGCGTTTCTCAATCCTTTCTAACTCGTCAATGCTGCGGTATTCAATTTCTCGGTCACCCTTACGAACCCGCTTTTCGCCACCACTGATAACCTCGTCAACATCTGTCAATTGCTCATCTATTTTTGTTGTCATGCTATCTGAATCCTACTTCTGCGCTCTCGCTTGGTTTTATGCGCTTTTTCAAGCTGATTGGGCCGTATTATGAAAGGATTTTCTTCTATAGGTTTTGCGTAAACAGGTGGTAATTCCCAGTCAACGGTATGTGCTCTCAACTGATAAATAGCCGCCCATCCATAATAGAATTGGTCAAATGCTTCGTTCGCCTTCTTGCCAGGTTTGGTCCAGCGGCCATCTACACCGCGGATTTCATATGTCAGCTCGTCATAAAAGCTCTCAGGCAACCAGTCGGGGAAATAACAGTATTTCGCGCCCGGCTCATCTCGACCTATTGAGGAGTTATTGACGATATCTTTAAAGCGGTTGGAATTTAGTAGAAGCAAGGGGATATCACCCCGTGCTCTGGCTTTTCTATGCTTCTTCTTTGAGTTATCCGGGTAACTCACTCGAATATAATCAGACTCAAGCTTCTTACCGTCACCTTTTAGTAACCAAAACTTTTCATGCATTTTTAGCTTTTTTAGGCGGCGATAGTACTCGTAGGCATTATCCGTTACACCATCTTCACCACCACTATCACAAAGCGTAATAGTTATAGGCATTCGCAAGTCAGGATGGTCTTCAATCTGATAAGACTGGTTAATTACGCGATCCGTAATCAGATCCCAATCTTCCGAATATTTTGCAGGGTCAACGCGCTTTTCTTGACCGTCTTCAACACGATTACTTTTCACGATTTCAAATCGATCAATAACCGTGTGTTGCAGGCCTTCCCCCCAACCTAAGACCATCACAGAGAAACGACTCTTCTTACCGTTTTGCACGTCTATCTGCGCCGTTAAGAAGCGAACCCATTTAGGAACTAACAATTGCTCAAGGGGGACAACGCGTTCTTTCAGTTCTTCAGCTTTACCTTTCGCCTGAAGGCTCATCGGTGTATATGGCCTACCCTGATCCACATTGACCGTGGTTCTTAACTGCTTTTCACTGCCCGTTTTGTCATAGTCTCTTTTTGCGGATAGATGGAGATAAACCAACTCTTCCCACGTCTGAAAGTTTGCCGCTGGCCCTTCCATCCAGAAAGACGCTAAAGGCGAATCGATCATTTCACCGGTGATCTCACCATCGCGCGAAATCTCACAACCACCAGGAACCCAACGCGCCTTTTGTATCAGTTCAAACTTGTGTTGAGGCTTAATATCATTGGAGCCACAATGCGGACAAAACGCCGTTACGTTTCTTGCCGCCTTTCGAATATTGGTTTCATTTTCATCAAACCTTAGATACTCAAACTTTGCAGGAAAAAATTCACCACAATCAAGGCAAGCCCAATAGAGCTGCCTTCTGTCACCCGTATTGTATAGAGACAAAATCCCGAGTGAGGCTGGCGCTTCGTGATGTTGAAGGTTCTTATCTCCATCTGGCATCACCTCATAACCGGGGCTGCTTTCACACACAGCCATTCCCAAACTCTGATACGTTTGGATACGTTTAAACGCCAAGCCCCAACCAGAACCTTCACCGCCTACATCAAGCGGCCATCGATCGTAATCTGTTAAGAAAACAAAACGATAATCAGACGACGCTAGAATGGTTTTCGAAGGATGACCAATACGAAGATAATTACCCGCCTTAAAAATCTTTTCTGTCACGTTATTGTCGTGAGTGCGAGGGCTTAGACAGTCGGCGAGTATTGGGGAATTCTCCAACATGGGAGTAATTCGCTTCTTACCAAACTCTGCCGCTTTGACTTGCGACATCTGAGCGACCAACATGTCGCTAGGGTCAACAGCCACCCCATAACCTACACCACCATCGATAAGTGCTTGGGTTTTACCTGATCGGGCTGGACCTACAAATATCAGCCCCTTCTTTTTCCGAGAAGAGATAATATCCATGGGCTCGACCATATAGGGCGCGGTTTCAATGTCCCAGTAATCCCAATTCCCTGATGGCGTTTTTGTCTTGACGTACTGAGCGACGGCTTCCGATACTGCTAACCTAGTCGGTGGTTTAATTAAAAGCGCCGTGTCTCGTTTTAAACTATTTGCGGATGCATACACTATTCGAGATCACCACCGTTATTAACCACAGACAGATACATATTTTCTCTAATGCTATCGACTTGCTTTTGAACAATCTCAGCTTGATCCGCATTGAGACCCGCTTTTCGTTCCAATAAATCAGGTAGGCTGTCCAGTGGGTTTACAATTGCTTTTGCAAACTCGGCGTACCCTCTCGCCACTTCATCTGCAGGAACCAACTCACCACAATTTATCTCAAAATTGACTCTGGCATTTTCAGAGTCAAACCAAGCTTTCCGTTCGCCCGGTGTCATCGTATCGGGATTAATAACACTTTCATTTACGATCAGTTCAGAAATGATGGCCGGAGCTGCCACATTCATATGATAGTAAGCAGTATTTCCCTTCACTGTATGAGCAGATACCTCAGCTTTCCTCAATCGTTTCCTTACCGTGTCACGATGCAAACTAAACGCTTCTGCAAGCTCAGTAATATTAAAAACATATTTAGAACTCATAGTAGATTTTTAGGCAGCACCGTCAGTATGAAAGTCTTTTAATTCAGATAGTTAAGAAAGGTAGTGCTGACGATCCCTTTTTTTGCGAAAAATACGCAAAGAACGCAGGGACGGCTGCCGCCTCGCGTACATTCCAGAACGCCAGGGTCCCAGACCTTTTTGGAGCAAAAATGCACCAAAACTATGCATTCAATGCCTTTTTTACTTCCTCGACTAGCTTATCGTCGAGAGTATTCGTGGTCTTTTTTGTCAGGAATTCGGCCACATGTAGAAATACGGAAATTAACACCTTTTCCGTAACCAATTTAGTGAGTAATGTCTTCAAAATAGCTAATAAAATTGTGCTCATACGTATTGCTCCTTATCGATTCCATATAACTCATACGGGAAGTGGTTAATGAACTCGTCAACAGTCCCCGCGCCTTTAAACGTGTTGTAATGATCTTTCCAGTATTCACCTAAAGCCTTGATATTATTGGCTTCTGGCAATGTTTGAGGTTTACGCCAGTAATGAACACGGCACATTGCGACCGCATACTTGAGGTTGGTAATTAACTCTGTGTCATCAGGAACACCACACACTTCAAACACATCGTCGGCTTCTGCTGAGAGCAATGCTCGTAGATCTACCGTTAATCGCTTTGTATAACGTACGAAATTACGCCAAATATCGGCGTGTGTGGCGGGTTCCATCTGGATCAAACCCAGTGCGGGGCCTTTTCCGAGTTGCTTTAAGTACGTTCCACGCGACTCTTGAGCAATCGTCCCCATTACAAGCTGCTCCGCTGCTAGGCTGTACATTCCTAGGTTTGAAAGCGTTGGAACGACCACAAGGTCACGTAACTGCGCAAGGTCTAAGCTCATGAGAGGCCTCGTTTAAAACGGTTAATAAATAGTTTGATTGCTTCGTCGCCCATCAGACCTGCGACACCTGCCATAAAGCCAGTAAGTGGGCCTCCCATATTCATGGAAGTACATAAAAAATACGTCAACATCCCTAAGAAACCACCTGTAAACACGGCGATAAGCATATGAATTAATGAGAATTTTTTAGCTTTATGCTGAAAATCACGGAGGTATTTCACAGCGCCACCCAGCACACCGACCACCACAAATACTGCCGTTTGAAGAAGCTCATCCGGTAGGTACTTCATACAGTGCGTCCAGTCCAGAAACGAAAAAGCCCCGCAATTCGCGAGGCTAGAAATGAAAAAGCCCAACACATTGGCTGGGCTTAAATGATTTGCGTGCCGCTCAGATACAATCTTCACAGCTTGAGGAAACTTTAACGTCTAATTCCCGAGGTCGCAAGCGTTACGCGCGAGATTTTAAAATGTCGTTCTCTTCTTATGAAAGCGACATTTTGTATATAAAGCCTTGTGTTTATTGGGCTAGAGCAAAGCGGTTTCACAACTCAATGGCGGCATGTTGGCGGCAAAACACATATCTTTTTTGATGGATATGTTTAGTTTAGGCATAAAAAAACCACCCGAAGGTGGTCTAGATTTTACTAATACTTCAATGATACCCTTTTCCGAAACATACCATACAAGCCTCTTCACGCCGCTTTTGAACCATCCTTGCCCCTGATAAGTTATTTTCAGGCTCTGTATATGTTTTCCAAACCTTCCCAGTACCAGCACAATTCATACACGCAATCGGCTTTTTTTGAGCGCTGCCAGAATTTTTTGAATGGGTACTGTTAGATTTCGCTGACCCTGAATTAGTTAAAGCATTAATAATTACAACGACTACAATAAAAACGATTATTAATTCCATCTGAATCCCTCCGCAAATAAAAAAAGAAAAACGATCAAACCGCAATTTAAGATTAGACTAAAAATCACTCAACATCTTACGATTAGCAGCGACATTTAGAAAAATTTCACCCCCTCACCTCACCCTAGGCAAGTCCTCCCACCTAGTCGTATAAGCCGGTGATAGATGGTCGCGTTTCATTGACCATTGTGGTGTCGTGCCTTGGGCGGCGAAGAAGACGTTACCAAGGCCGCTGTGGTTGATTCGGTCAACCACTTCCATTAGATGTTTTGCATTGTCGCGTTGAGCGTTAGATCGAAATAAATCAGCCTGAAAGGTGCCGTGTTCGTAAAAGTCGCTAAGCATTACGCCTGCTTTTGCGTAACGAAACCCCGCTTTGAAAATTCGCCGAAAGAGAACATCGGTGGCTTCTAGCAGGTCTCTCGTATCGTCCGTCGGGTTTGGAAGTTCAACGCTTAACGAATTGGAATATCGAGGATCATTCGGGTTAAACACACCTGTCCGAATAAACACCTGTACCACTCTTGCGAGCCGCTTCTCCCCTCTTAGCTTTTCCGCCGCGCGGGTCGTGTATTTGGCAATGGCTTCTCGTAGCTCGGCTTTATCCGTTATTCGGTTCCCAAACGAGCGACTGCATACAATCTGCTTTTTAGTGGGGGCCACGCTTTCAAGCTCAAGACACGACACGCCATTCAATTCACGGATCGTGCGCTCCAACACAACGGAGAACTCACTTCGTAAAGATTTAGGGTCGCTGTCTGCGAGATCCAACGCAGTGTAAATGCCTAGCGCTCTCAACTTCTCAGAGATTCGACGACCGACACCCCACACGTCTCCAACCTCCACCAATGCCATGAGTTTTCTTTGTCGCTCTGCATTCATTAAATCCACCACGCCACCCGTCGCGGTGTACTTTTTGGCGGCATGGTTAGCAAGCTTGGCAAGTGTTTTAGTGGGCGCAATGCCGATACCAACCGTAATGCCTGTCCATGTATCAATCTTATGTTTTACACGACGAGCAAAGGCTTCGTAATCTATCGCGGTTTCAATGCCTGATAAATCCATAAACGCCTCATCAATCGAATACACCTCAACGCGGGGCGCCTCCTCTTCTAATAGCGTCATTACCCTATTTGATAGATCCGCATAAAGCGCATAATTCGACGAGAAACAGACAATACCGTGCTTTTCGATCTCGTCTCGAATCTTAAAGACGGGCACGCCCATTTTAATACCGAGCGCTTTTACCTCTTTTGAGCGCGCGACAATGCAGCCGTCATTATTCGACAACACCGCAACGGGTTTGTATTTTAGATCTGGGCGGAACAGCTTTTCACAGCTTGCATAGAAGTTATTGCAATCAACCAACGCAAAGACCGTACTCATCGTTCTATCTTACGCACGACACCAGTGACAACACCAAACACCTCTAAACCGCTTTCTTCCGAGATAGGGATAACAGGGTACGCTTTATTACGTGGTCGCAACGCGACAGCAGGCATTAACTCCAATACCTTAACAGTCATTTCCCCATGCACACACGCAATAACGATGTCGCCATGTTTAGACGTTAGCGAGCGATCGACCACCAGAACATCCCCGCAATGAATCCCCGCTTCTATCATCGAATCCCCCTGAGCACGTACAAAAAACGTTGCACTGGGGTGTTGAATGCACAGCTCGTTTAAATCAAGCGTACGCTCAACAAAATCCTGCGCTGGAGACGGAAACCCGGCAGACACAGACTCGACATAAAGCGGGATCTGCATCTTGTTCGAAGACAAAAAAGCCGACGATTCCGCCGACCCAAGGTAAGTCACACGCATAGCAAGCACCATATACTGTATATTTATACAGTATAGCGATAACTATCACATTCGCTCAAGAAAAAGTTGTGTTATATCCCATCACCAAAACCCCGTCCTGTTGCGGTTTTCACACGTTCGATGGTTTGGTCGACCCATGCGGGGTTGGTTTGGATTCTGGCGAGTTGTTGTTGGTAGTTTCGGATGGTTTGGATCATGGCCATGATGTCGGTGGCGGAGACGACGGCGATGCTTTCGGTAATGCCTAAAGATTTGGCAACGTCGTTAATGAGTTTGAGTTTTTCGTCGTCTTGGATTGGGGCGGGTAAGCTTTGTTGAATGGGTTCTGGCGGTTGTTCTGTTTGGGCTTGATCGAAGGCGCGAATTACTTCTAGATTGAACTTCGGGCTGATCCACATGGCGTAAGCATAAACCAGTTCTTTGCAGACCCAAGTGCCACCGCTTCTACCCTGATTTTTATTTACCGCTAAACTATGCGAATTAGCATAGTTATCAATTTCAGCTATTAATTCTTTTGTTTGTTGGTTTCTTAGGAACTGAGCGGGTAAATGGCGCGATTCTGAGCCAGACGCTTTATGAAGATCATTAAGGGAATACAATCCGTCGAGTGTGCGGATGTCTTTTGAAGCAATCATTAAGTGAGCCATCATTGGCCTCCTACGGTCGAAGTTTGACCACCCTAAAGAGGTACTAATCTCTATTAAGGTGGTGGATCTAAATCAGGTTAGTACTACCGCCCGTAGGAACGGCCTAGCCGAAGCTAGCCCAAAATAGACCCACCATAACAGGCGGATTTCGGCCACAAAAAAACACGCGGTGCGTGTCTTAGGCCGCTACGGTTAAACGGGGTACTAATCCCGACACTGGATTTTGCCAGTGCAGGGTAATGTTAGTATTAGCTTGAATGCATTTCAAGCATTAAGCCCTTTAATTTAATAAGTGCTATATTAAACGCCATAAAATTTAATACGACGATTACAATGCAAAAACAGTCAGAAAAGGTGTGAAAAGTATGTTCAAGGATGCTAGTTGGTGGGTGTGCAGTTTTTTTATTGGGTTATTTTGCTACATGCTAGGGGCTGTCGGAGGAGACATTGCTCTATCCCACATTGCTAGTTTCGCAGGCATTGTTGCCGGATGCGCCACCGCCTTCGCGGCATTTTTTGCTTATAAATCTTTCAGCACTTGGGAAGAGAGAACAAAAAAACAGCATTTCTTAGAGAATAAAACAGCCGCTATTAAAGAGCTTAGCCTTTGCTATGAAATGCATATTTCGGAGCTATTTGTGTATCTTGACGAGCTATATCACTTTAAAAAATACATACGTCAAAATAGAACCCATGATGAAGGGCATAGCAAAAAGGAAGACGATACTAAAAGAAAACTTCAGAAAGTTAATGAAAGTTGGGCCAGATATAAATCTTCTTTAATTTTCACGCAATCATTCTATACAGAAACGATACTGAATGGCTATCAACCTAATGACCTAATTAGCCTTCAAAAAAGTGTATGTAAAATTGCCAAAGATGGTGGTTCTTGGGATGGAGAGCTGAGGAATTTTGCAAATGAAGGAACCAAAAAAATCTTAGCATTGTATAATAACCAAGACTAGACCACATCGTCCAACTTGCCTGTGATTCCCAAAACTAAGGTCTCAATCTCAATAGAGGTGGTGGGTCAAATAACAGGTTGAGACTACCGCCCAAAGGTACGGCCTAGCCGAAGCTAGCCTGATACCGACCCACCATACAGGCGGATTCCGGCCACAAAAAAACACGCGGAGCGTGTTCTAGGCCGCTACGGTTAAACGGGTACTAATCCCGACACTGGATTTTGCCAGTGCAAGGTAATGGTAGATCAGGACGATGGCACGATCAATACACTTAAGATTTAATATCTGTAATATTAAATAACAACCCCACCTCTTGCCTTCACGATGAAAATTTAGCGAATAATCAAGACCCACTCAATCACAAAAACATATTATTGAAAGCGATTCCTTAATATTTTAACTAGGTTAAAATCAGATTCTGTATAGTTAACTTGATATTGACAAAGCTCGTACACAGACTTTTTCTTCTTTAATTTTTTATTAGGACTTAATATTTCACTATCTTCAAAGTTAAAAGATGATGGTGATTGACAAATATGAATTTTTCTTTTCATAAACTCCCCCTATCTCTACCCCATTATATTATAAAGGCACTGAGACAGCTCTATTTATTTTCTTTTAATGACTCTGTTTCAAAGTTATTTAAAGGGATATATTCCCAGTCAAGCGCTTGTGAAAACGCGGGAAAAACCTTCTTTAAGGATATTAAATATTTAATAATATTAATGCCTTTTTCGTCCAAAATTTCTATAGCACAACTGATATCACTATGATCACTACTTTCCCCTCCCATTGAGTAGACTAAATAATCTAAATAGCAAGTCCTTTTCATATTGCTTCGATTCACTGTATTGAAATGATAATCAGGGTATTCCGACATCAAAATTATCTTTTTTTTCTGATGCGACACATCAATCAAGTTTACGGACTCAATTGGAATATCGCCTGGATACCTATGACCGTCTGGTCGAGTTGAGAAAACACAGCGATAAACCCCATCATCTTCAATACGCAACCTCACAGACAGATAAGTAGAATTCTGTGGTAGTAAACATTTATTAAAGCTCGTGGTTATCAAGCTAATACGTTCAGCGTGAAGGCAGTTTAGTTTGCGGCCAAATTCACCTCTATTTAACCAAAAGCCTTTCTTAAGTTTTGCAAACTTTTCGCTGTAATCGGCATTAATATTATTAGCCTGCGAAATAAAACAACAAAGACTAAAATCTATTTTTTCGAACAAAGTTAGCTCCTCATTGCTCTTAGAGCAATTAAAGAAAGTATATCGAGCACTTTCAAGAGACAGTAAATAGTTTCGAGGCAAGTCGTCTGGCTCTGGGATAAGGCGACATTCCTCCTTTTGATTTCTGGTAAAGTAGGAAGGCGAATTCTCTGTAAGTGGCTCAAAGGGATAGCCAAAGACCTCGTCCTGCTTTGGAGTAAAACAGGACGGTTGCTCATCATTCTGTGAATTTGTTAAGCAAGGTTCCGAAATGTTCTGATGTTTATTCTTCCGCTTGTAGTTGTACACACTATATTTACGACATAAACAATTAGTAATCCATGCTGATGCCATAGCATATAACAAGTAGCATAGTAACATACCTGCGAAGTCAAGATCGGATAAAACAAGTGCAATTGAGGCTTTACTAAATTTACTAACTTCACTGACTTCACTGACTTCACTGACTTCACTGACTTCACTAACTTCACTTAGTTCACTAACTTCACTTAGTTCACTAACTTCACTACTATCCTTATTGTACATATTAAGAAAGTTCAGCGTCACAAAAATTAAAGTTGGTAATAGAAAGACACTTGATTTTAAAAGAAGAATATTTGTAGAGTGAGAGTTATTAAGTTTGAAATAACTACGTACAAATATAGTAAAAATTATTGGGAGAAACAAAAAGAAATAATTATTTTCTAGTAAATTACCATAGCTATTAAAAAGTACAATATCCATGAACATCCCCAAAAGAATAAATGAACCTCAAAATTCAATATCTCTCACTACAATGTTAGAATACGTCTGTTTCCATGCATTTTGTTAGTTTAATATTGGCTCATTGTTTTAGATTGTCAAACCCAAAAGAGAAGTCATTACATTAAATAACACTACATACACAAAATACATCCCCCCACTCTCCCAACGCCCTTTTCATCTGTTCTCTGGAATGGGCGTGCATGTACCGTTTATCCAACCCATCCCGTTCGTGGTTGAGTAGCATTTCCCCTATTACCCAGTCGATGCCCATGTCTTGCCAGCAGTCACGGGCGAGTTTGCGTATGTCGTGGCTAGTGAATTTGATGCCGACTTCGTCGCTTAGGCTTTGATACCAACGCTCTAAAGTGCGTATGGCATAGGGTTTGTCGCCGTTGGAAGAGAAGATATAGTCGCCGCGCTTTGGCAGTGTGTGTATGAGGTCGTAAGCGTGTTGGGTGATCGGGAGCCGGTGCTCGGTGTTGTTCTTGGTGTTTTCTTCGGGAATGCTCCATTCCAATGGCGCGTTGGAAAATTGCTTCCACTCTGCGAGCGATGTCTCCCCTATTCGGGTTGCGTGGAGCAGTTGCGTCATGAAGAACACGCGCTTTTGTGTCGGCTGGCCGTTTATGGCTTTTATCAATGCCTTTAAGTCGTGAGGTTTCAGTTTGCCGGGCTTGGCTTCGGGCTGTGTGGTGGTGAAGCTGCTAAAGGTGATGTCTGCAATCGGGTTTCTGGCAATCAACCCTAGTTCGTATGCGCGGGCGAATGCGGTTTTTAATACACTTATTACACCTTTTATCGTTGAAAGCGCGTAATCGGCCTGCATAGGCATGTAGAGCGTTCTGTATAAGCGTGTTTTGTTTAACTCGCTTAGGGTCGCCTCTGAGAGCTTAGCAAGCAAGTGATTGCCAATGTAGCTCGACGCGGTAGAAACGTATGAGACGGAGTACGTTTTGTCGGCATCGATATGTTGCATAAACCACATGAGCACTTCTCCCGCTGTATGATACGTAGAGACGGCAAGGCGCGCTTTACGATCGGCCAACGCATTGGCACGGATCGCGGGTAACTCTTGAAACAAACTCGCGGCGGTGATCGCTGGCCATTTGGCAAGCTTGGTACGTTGGCGCTTTTTCCCTTTGTATACGACATCGTAAAAGGTGCCACCCGTGCGGGCGGCATTGATGTGGAATTCGACTCGGCGGGAGTCGTAGAGGTATCGCACCTCTTTTTTAAACGCCGCTCGAATCGATGCGTCGGTTATTTTCTTCGTTACAGCTTTGGTCATGCAATCGCTTTCAGCTCGTCCTCTGAGAGTCTTGATTGCAACTCTTCTTCTAACGTTGCCAAAAAGCGCTTTCTACCTTCTGAGACGTTGTTCGCGAACGTCTTTTCAGACGGCACGGTATGCGCTGGGCCTAGCCTGAGTTCTGCGGCGAAGGTGGGCAGGGTTGCTGCTATACGGGCGTTTGAGAGCGGTCGTCCTTTTATTGTTCGTCGCCCTTCTGCAAGTACTGCGGCAAATAAGCAAAGCTTTTGCATGCGTGACAGGTCACGAAAGAGCCAACTGAACCCTTTGTCTTTTACTGACAGGGCTTTTATATGGCGGATCATTGCGGCGTTGCTGTCACCGCCACCACTAAAGGTCGGGGAAACGCCAAACATCAAGGATTCACAAATGCGCCCTGTGTTGCCGACCCCTTTCCATCCTGCGTCGGCTGTGCTCGATATGAGGTACGTTACGTGGTCGTTTATGATCCGCCATGAGAGCGAACCGAGTGTGTTTAGTTTGTCTTTGTCTTTCCAACGCATGGGTTATATCCGTATTGTTGGGCGACGGCTAGGCACTGATATTGAAGCTTTGCTTTTACAACATCCTCGTGTGCCTTGCTCATTAACGCTTTCCAAGTTGTATCGACATCCTGTTGCGATACGGCGTGTGTTAGTTGCTTTACTCTGATTCGGGGTTTGTGTTCCATCGTTATCCTTCTAATATCGCTCGTATATCTCCAATTCGTTCACGGCCAATCTGACGACGGGCGTGCACTTCTCGTGCAGTGAGTTTTTCGCCTGTGTTTTGCGGTTCTATCACGGAGCGAGGGAAGCGCTCTCCTCGCATATGGGCTTTGCAAACTTCTTTGTATATTTTGCCAAACGCCCGTTTCCCCGCTCCGGTGTCACGTCGCCGAATTTTGGAGAACCCAACTCTGCGCCCCGCTTCGTACAAAACCTCGTGGCTTGGTTTCCAGCGCGCTAGGTCGTGGGCATTGTTCGCAACTTCAAGGTAGGCTGCTTCGGTGTCTGGAAACTCGTTGAATAAATCTCTCATGTTCGCTCCTTACCAGTTTGTGTCGTGAATGTTCGACAGACTGTTCTGAACTTGATCCCGCGCTGTGGCGGGCGGTGTCGGTCGCTGCTGGGAGAATTTCATGGAGTTACGCATCCACAGCCGCCACGCGGCGACCCAATCTTTTTTCGTCGAGCCGTTCGCTTGGTGGTAATCCATAAATTTCTTGGTTTCGTTTTGCCAGTCGGTCGTGATTTGGTTTTGAACGAGCCAGTCGAGCATTCGCTGATCGACGATGAACTGATCGGGAACGTTCGAGGCGCGTTTTGATTTCGGCTTGGGGTTTGCCGGAACGGGCAAACCAATCTCATGTGTAGTCTCTGAGTTAATCTCTGAGTTAATCTCTGTATACGTCCCCCGTTTTTTTGTGGGAGGTGTCCCAATTATTTGTGGGGGGTGTCCCAAATTTTTGTGGGGGGTATCACAATTATTTGCGATAGGGGTCACATCGTCGTGTTGGGGGGTATCACAAATATTTGTGATAGGGGTCACATCGGCGGTCTCAACCGCTTTAGGAAAAGTGATCTCTTCTATTTTTTGAGCAACAGGTTCGATATATAAAACATTGGATAGCTGAGTTCCATTGACTTGTTTGTTACGCAACTCACAACGAATCAAGCCAGCATCACGCAACCTTTTAATGGCTTCTTGTGCTTCACGCTTTGTCATCCCAAAGTCTTCAGAAAACGAAGCGTAAGAGCGGTGTAACATGTCATCGCTGAATCGCCTCTGATAACCTGTTACCGCACCTGTATGCTCGTCTCTCAGCTCTCTTGGGCGATACCAATAAACAATCTCTGACAGCAACGCAACCGCTTTAAAGTCAGGCTTACCAGAAGGTGTTAAGATTTGTTTGTACCACACTTTAGGCGTCACATTACCAGTAAAACCTAAACGCCCAATATCGGCGACTGCCTTTGTAATTGTCATGAAAGTCCACCAATACGAAGTTGTGTGGCGCGTTGGCTTGTCGTCGCATTGTTAAGCTTCGCGCTCTGTCCTGCTTTGAACCCAAGCGCTCCGCAGGTAAGTCCATCTTTCGAATCGTCTAGTTGAATGCTTTTAAACTTAACCGGTTTATGATCTTTGGAGACTTTAGTACGGTGTTTCGTTACGTCCTCTGGTACGTTCTTTTTACCAAAGACATTGATCAACTTCTCACATGCCGAGTACGCCCAACCCAAACAAAACTGGTCTTGTAGCATTGCATTGGCGTTATACTTCTTTTTGAAGTTTTTTCTTTCACGCTCTAACTGAGTGTAAAGCACATCAAACGAATAGCTGGCAAGTTGAGCGTGCGTATCAAATCCAATAAATACAACGCTTGAAAGCCATTGATAACGATTAGATTTGACATCGACAGTCTTTTCGATCGTGCAATATGTACCGGAAATTTGAGTGATCGCTTTAATCAGGTAGCACTCAAACTCTTTTAGCGACTTTCTACGGATCGTTCGTGATTTCATTTCTAAGATAGAAAGATCCCCTTCATCCATCTTATGCTTCTTCATCAACGCCATGGCTTGACGTTTAGCGATTTCCGCTTCATGTGGATTATCGCTTTGTGAAAGAGCGAGCAACTTACGAATTTTTTCTTCATACCGACGATTCGACATAACTCACCCCTTGAGTTGATCAATTCCGTGCTGTAGCACGGCTTTACGTAGAGCCATCAAAGCTTCTATCGCTTCTGTGATTTCGCGCTGACACTGCTCTTGTTCACGAAGAGTCAAACGGCCGTCGGCAAGCGCTTTTTGTATCGTCGAAAGCACATCACCGTGTTCTTTGCCCGCGTTGAGCACACATTCGAGAATGCTTAAACTTTTGCTCTCCTCTGCTTTGATCGACAGCTCTAGCCCCATCGCTCGGTAGATGGCGTGATTACCTGTAAGCAACTGAATCGCGACGGATTCGCGTAGTGTGAGTCGGTGCGTTTCGTTTTGTGGGTTGGCTTTGTTAATCATCACTTGATAATTCGACCCCAAACGTCGTGCAATTTCCTTCGGCGGCATATCAGAATCGTGAACCGTGTCATAAATGGCCTGATCAATATGGTCCATTGTTTTCTCCTTGATTAATGAAACGTGGCTGAATACGGTAAAGTTAGTTAGTCTTTAATGGCTTGCTGTTCGTGATCGCGTAACAAGTCCGATTCCGACACTGAGCCATTCGTTGCTTTGGAGATCTGGCGAATATATTTGGCTGGCGCACGTTTGTTCCGCCATAACCAGTTCCAAACATGTGCCTGCTTTACTCCTAAATTTTCAGCCAATGCGGTTTGACCTCCAACGGTCTCTATAGCTTTTTGTATTGCGGTCATATTCCATCCCTACATATTTTTGTTGTATTTAAATACAACTTATATGTGTTTGTCAAATACACGTAAAGTTGTAATCATCACAACAAGAAGTTAACTAGACTGAAAAACTAAAAATGAACATCGCAGAAAGAGTTAAAACCCAACGAATACACTTAGGACTAACTCAAACAGAGTTGGCTAATAAAGTTGGAATAAGCCAACAGTCATTGCAGAAAATTGAAGATGCTCGGACAAGCAATCCAAGAAAGCTATTAGCACTTGCGAAAGCCCTTGAATGCACGCCTGAGTGGTTGCAATTTGGTATTGAGGGAGTCAGTTCAGGTGAAGCCGAGAGCAATGTTGAAGCAGCGCCGTTTAAAGCTCCTAGTAAAAAGCTGCCTGTTGTAAGCCATGTTCAAGCTGGTGCATGGAGCGAAGCTATTGATTATCGCTCATTGGCAGACGATATTGAGTGGGAAGAAAGCCCATTCTCTGCAAGTGATAACGCTTTTTGGCTAAAAGTCGTGGGCGACAGCATGACATCACCCGTTGGAACTAGCATTCCAGAGGGACATTTAATTCTAGTCGATCCTGATATTCCGGCTGACAACGGAAGCCTTGTTGTGGCGAAACTTGACGGCACAGATGAGGTAACTTTTAAAAAGTTATATATTGATGCTGGGCAGAAGTATCTAAAGCCACTTAACCCGAACTACCGCCCTTTTGAAATCAACGGGAATTGCCGTATAGTCGGTGTTGTAAAAGAAGCAAAAGTGAAACTTTAAGCGCTAAGGCTAAACCTTGCTTCAAGCGTACGAAGTAAGGTAAAACAGTCAATTACCTCAATACCAAAATGTTTACATACATTAGGTACTTTTACTTTGGTTGAGTTTTCAGCAACTAGCTTTTCGTGAGTGACTACAGCAACTTCCCCACCCAATTCCTTTATTGACATTGCTTTAGAAATTATCCAAGGGTCAGCGCCATCCAAGAAGCTGTCTCTATTAGCCTCATTTAAGTGCGGTTGATCCATTAAATATTCCACAACTTCTACAAAGCAATTTTGTGTTAAGTCGTCCTCATCATCAATGAAATGCTCATCGCGTTCTTTAACCCAAAGACTAAGTTTGTCCTCTTGCTTTTGAGTTTCACCAGCTCTGGCTTTCGCTGGCTTCGGTTGTTTCAGCTCTTTTTGAACTTGCTTAATTGACGTTATTTGGCCACTTTTGTACGACTTGTCTAAGAATGCCCAAAATCCAGGACAAAAATCCATATCGTAATAAGACCCTTGTGCCTGAATGTAAATATTCGCATCTAGTAAGTACAGCATTAAATACCTAGTTCCTTGGCTAAATTTTTTACGTTTAAAGGCTTGGTGCCTAATAAATGCCCTGCATCGCGCAGTAACATACGTCCGCTTAGTGCTTCGGATACAACTGCACTAGCAAAACTCTTTCCAAGCCGAGAAATTTTGGTCGTATAGTAAGATGGCCCACCATTGGAGTTACGCTCATGATCTTTCTTGTAGCTTTCGATCATTGAGTAATATTGAGCTTCCGTAATCAACCCTAGCGTTAACGCCCTTCTGACAATAACCCATCGACTCACATGGAAATGCTTAGCAATTGCACTAACATGTAGTCGCCAATCTTTCTCAATCCAGACTTGAAGGAATTCATCTTCTGGTACTAGAAACTCAGCGGCAATTGCGTTGCATTTGGCTTCTTCTTTACGATGGTTGCTTGGACTAACATCTGAAAGGCCGCTCTGACCGATCCAAATGTGAGCCAACTCATGAAGCATGGTGAAAAGTTGCGCCGTTTGCGCATCTGCACTGTTAATAAAAATAACTGGGGCAACGTCATCACAGATAGCAAAACCTCGAAATTCTTGAACTAATAGCGGTTTACTTTTCCCACCAAGGTCTCGTTCTCTCATTACCATTATGCCCAACTTCTCAATGTGTTGGCGCACAACTCTTTCATAATCATCCCATCTACCTGAACGTTTCGCTGGCAATGAAAGCCTGTTGCGCATATCAGCAACGACCGAAGACGTATCACTATCCATAGTAAATTGAGTTATAAAGGAATTCTCAAGCTTAAGGTTATCTTTACGATATTCCTTATACCACTCTTGGCGCTCTAACACTTTTCGGATTATTGCTATCAAAGAAGCGCTAGGTTTTTGTAGCTCTCTTCCATCAATAGTTCGTAAATCTGGTATTGGTAGATCGTCGGCTGGCGGCTGCTTGGCAAAAAGTAAACCGAAAGAAATTAAGGTTTTATCTGCAATATTTCTGGCTTGTGCCATAGATGGCGCATTTTCACCATTTTCCCAAGCTATTACTTTTTCCTCCTTAACACCTAAGGCATCTGCGAGTTGAGACACAGACATACCCGCACGCACGCGCGCCCAAATAATATTGGCAGGGTTAATAAGTGCTTTGCTCATAGTAGATAAACCTAGATAGATAATTCTTAAAGTATAGCCAAAGAAAGGAGGTCGAAAAGAAAGCCAATCCATGACTGTAGACAGATTAAAACTTAACTATAAGCGTCTTGGCAATACATTCAGCATTAAATAGATAAAAAACGAAATTTTTAAATTTACACAAACAACATAAGAAATCTGCATAACAACTTTTTAGTGTTGACTAAACCTAATATTTGGTTGTATATTTGTCTAACACTTTACAACCAAAGGATAGGAATCATGCTTGTAATCACACGTAAACTTGGCGAAGTAATCAACATCGGTGACGACATCGAAGTCACTGTCTTAAGTGTTAAGGGGAATAGCGTGCGCCTAGGCGTTGAAGCCCCCAAAGAAACTACAATCCATCGAGAAGAAATCTATAAGCGAATCCAAGCTCAAAAAGCCTTGGATGCGGAAGTAGCGTAGCAATAAGGGGGACTTAGTTATGAGTTTCGCTGTATTCGGAGCATCAGTTGAAGATGCTAAAAAGCTTGCCCATAAGCGCCTATCAAAGATTGAGAAGGATGGCATGAGCACTTGCCTTGAGAAGGTTGGGAAATGGAATCCTCAGAAAAAGCTAACTATTTCCGACCGCTGCATAGAATCCGTCGCAAAGACTGGAGAGATTCCTCAGACACTTTGGGTCGAAGCGTTTCAGGAACTTGTACAAGTCAACATGAAGTCGATGAAACCCAAACAGGTCTCTCCTCTTTATGGGGCACCGGAGCGTTGCTATGAGTTTATTAGTCTCGCTAAACGCTTTGGGGCTTTGAGAATGACGATTAGACAACGAGTACGCTGCGAATCCTCAAAGAAACCCGGTAAGTTTGAAACTAAGTGGGAAGACTTTAATCCAACACAAAAAAGGCGTCATTAATCATGACCGAGCGACAAATTCAACGATATAGAAACCTGCTACTCAAGTACCTTGAAGACGAAACGCCGGAAAAGCAATGCTATTCACCGGAGCTCATCTTTCAGGATGTTTTGTATTTGATGGGCATTGCCATTGATGAACAAAAATATGGCGCCGCGCAAGGGTTTGATGAATTCAAGCTGCTGTTAACAGAAATAATAAAAGGACAGAACAGGAACAAATATGACTTCTAAAACGTTATTTTTACTAATGGCTGAGTTTGAGGGGCGAACGGCAGTCCCGCTTGCTGAGGCCTTGCATTACACAAACTACACAACCCTAGCAGAAGCCAACAAAGCTGCTAATGCAGCAACATTGTCTATTCCTGCATTTCGTATGGCGGATTCACAAAAGAGCCCGTATATGGTTCATTTGGAAGATCTGGCTGTTTGCATCGATGCAGCGCGCAAAAAAGCGATGGAGAGCAGTTATTTGCTCTCTGGTAAAGCGCCGATTATCGAGAGAGCGTCTAAAAATCCCCCGCCTGTTATTTCTAATAGACGAGGCAGACGAGAAAAAGCTACGGTGATGGCTGGCCAATAAGCCCAGCCTCACCAAGCTCTTTACCCAATACTGAATATTTGTCGTAATAACCTGCTTGGGTTAAATGCGTATATCGAGCAAGATTTGACCAGCTTCGATGCCCTGAAACCATGCTTACCTCTGGCACACTGAGTTGTAGCTCAAATAGATGACTCACCCCTTCGTGCCGTAGATCGTGAAACGTTAAATCTTCTATATCAGCCCAGCGACACGCTCTTTGAAATGCGGCACCTATTGTACTTTCAGCATACGGAAATATCCGAGACTCACCTTCTACTTTAGGCTGTTTTTCGATCAATTTAATTGCGCGGCGCGGAAGAAACAATGTCATATTGTTCCCTATTTTTTTACGAGGATGCTTCATGTCTTTGACGAGAATGGTTCCCTTCAGTGCATCAAGGTCATTCCATTCCAATCGAACGATCTCTCCTAAACGACGCGCTGAAAACACGGCAAATAGTACGATGTCGTCGAGAGGTGTTTTAAATTCAGACATGCGACCTTTGCCATTTTTTTCCCTGTGCTTGTATGAACAGATTTTTTGCAGTTCGTCATAAGTCGGTCGTCGGTCTCGGCATGTTGAACGATCGACGATGCCAAGCTGAGAAGCAACGCCTGATGCGTCCTCTATCTCTTGTAGGTTAACCGGTATTGACCAGGCAACTCTTGCATATTTGGCTAACACTCGAATGTACGCTAAATCTTGAAGTACTGTTGCAGGTTTAGCGTTGTCCTCGTCATGACGTTTTCGTAAATAATTCAAAATATCAGACGCTGTTATTTCTGCTAAAGCAATCGTAGATAATATGGGCTCTTCACTCATTAGCCTCATTGTTCCACGCTTTGTCTTACCTAAAGGTTTCGGTACGTTTTCATGCTCTTTTAGATACCTTGCCATAGCCTGCGCAATCGATAAATCAGACAATGACTTTCCATTTGCCAACAGTTTTTTAACTTCGGCTTCTCTATTTGCTGCCCACAATCGAGCATTTTTTTCAGCACCACGCCCTTCAAAGCTTTTAGCCTCACTAAAAGCTTGCACTCCAGCTTTCATTATTCGAATCTGAGCAGAGTGAACAACTGTCCCATCCTTTTTTTTCCTAGTTTTAAATGTAGCCATGCTGGTTAGCATCCTTGTAAGTATGTGACATAATAGAGCGACAAAATCTGGTGTTATGCGTTGCTGGTGTAAAAAAATTACACACCAATACATAGGCTTCTCAACAAGCAATTTACTACAAAGATTTTTGTAGTAAATGAGTAGCAACATACTACCTAGAACGCCAAAAAACACCCAATAACAGACTTAAATATGCTACAAGAAAACAGCGAAAAAACAAGCTCAAACCCTTATAAATCAAGGGATACAATAGACAGACGCTTTAGCGTTGCGCCCATGCTCGACTGGACAACCCGCGATTACAGAGTCTTTGCACGTACTCTGACGAAACATACTCTGCTTTACACTGAGATGGTAACAACGGGCGCGATTTTACAGGGCGACAACCCTGAGCGTTTTTTAAAGTATGACGATTGTGAGCACCCTATCGCATTGCAGTTAGGCGGTTCTGATGCGGTGGCATTGGCGACGTGCGCTAAAATAGCGGAGACGTTTCACTATGATGAGGTGAACCTCAACGTTGGTTGTCCGAGTGACCGCGTTCAAAACAGTCTTATTGGAGCCTGTTTGATGGCCTACCCTGATAAGGTCGCCGATATACTAAAAGCAATGCAAGACGCGACGTCTATTCCAGTTACTATTAAACACCGAATTGGGTTAGACGATCAGCAAGAATACAGTATTTTAAGAGACTTCGTGGGGACCGTCGCTGATACGGGCATTCAGACTTTTATCGTGCACGCACGAAACGCCATTTTGCAGGGGTTGAGTCCAAAAGAAAATCGCGAAATTCCGCCGCTTAAATACGATTATGTTTATCAGCTAAAGAAAGATTTTCCTGACCTTGAAATCATTATTAATGGCGGCATTAAGACAATAGATGAGACTATTTCTCACTTGGATCATGTAGATGGTGTTATGATGGGCCGAGAAGCCTATAACAACCCATGGATTCTAAGCGACATTGATACAAAAGTGTATGGTGCGTCTGCTTGTGTAAATAACCGCTTTGAAGCCTTGGAAAGATTTGTTCCCTATGTTGAGGAGCAACTGGCTAAAGGCGAACGGTTGATGCACATGACACGCCATATTCTGGGCATTTTTCACGGATTGCCCGGTGGAAAGCAGTTTAGACGCTACCTTTCCGAAAACGGTCACAAAACCGACGCGAAAATCGATATATTATTAGAAGCAATTGAAATTGTTCGCAAACAAACAACGAAACACACATGCATATAAAAAGGATAAAGCAATGAGCAATAAGTTATCCCAACTAAAAGAATTCACGACCATTGTTGCTGATACTGGCGACATTACCGCTATTAAAGAGTTTTTGCCTGAAGACGCGACAACCAACCCTTCTTTGATGCTCAAAGCATCGCTTATTCCTGAGTATGCTCCTTTTATTGATCAAGCGATTAGCTGGGCGAAAGAACAAAGCGATGATGCAGCGCAACAATTGATCGACGCAGGAGACAAGTTAGCCGTTATTATCGGCTGCGAAATTCTAAAATACGTGCCTGGCCGCGTTTCTACCGAGGTTGATGCTCGTTTGTCTTACGACAAAGAGGCAACAATCGAAAAAGCACGTCGCTTAATTGCGCTGTACGAAGAAGCCGGCATTACACGTGACCGCATTTTGATTAAAGCCGCTTCCACTTGGGAAGGGATTAAAGCAGCAGAAGAGCTGGAAAAAGAAGGCATTAACTGCAACCTTACTTTGTTGTTCTCTTTTGCTCAAGCGCAAGCGTGTGCTGAAGCCAATGTTACTTTGATCTCGCCTTTTGTAGGTCGAATTTTAGATTGGTACAAAAAATCGACAGGCGAAGCATACACAGCTGAAACAGACCCAGGCGTTGTCTCCGTCACGAAAATCTACGACTACTACAAGCAACACGGTTACAAAACCATTGTAATGGGTGCGAGCTTCCGTAACATCGGCGAGATTGAGCAACTGGCCGGCTGTGACCGTCTAACCATTAGCCCTGCACTTCTAGAAGAACTTAAAAATGACGAGGGCACATTGGAGCGCAAATTGACGCCAGTGTCTTCGACAACACCGGCTGGCGAATCTATTACTGAATCCGCTTTCCGCTGGGAAATGAACGAAGACGCAATGGCTACGGAAAAGCTAGCGGAAGGCATTCGTAACTTCGCTGTTGACCAACGTAAGCTGGAAGACCTACTTACTGCTAAATTGTAAAACTTTCTTGACTCACTAAGAAATAAAAAAAGAAAGAAAAAAGAGCAGATGCCCATCTAGGCATCTGCTCTTTTTGTTTAAGCCGAACATCAAATATGAAGGAAATAGCAACAACTTAAAAAGGCATCTACTATAGTAAAACTGTACATACCTTAAAGTAGCCAAACGATAAGGCAGGACTCGATGACTTTTTTCACTGTTAAAAACCGATCAAACATTTTATCGAAATTCGAGTACCGTAACGTCGCTCGTCGTATGGTTTTGAAAACGACACTGCTGCCACTTTGTTTTTTATTCTCTGCTTGCTCAGCCAGCGCTCCTCAGCAAAATCCGTTTTCACCAAACCAGTCAATCACAGTAACCGAACTCGCTCGATTTAACGACATTCCTTGGGGAGCTGATTTTCTCGATAGTGACACCCTCCTCGTCACTCTGAAGAGCGGAAAACTCGCTACCATCAATCTAGAAACAGGAAAGATTCATTATATTGAAGGCCTACCGGGTGTGGTGAATGTCGGTCAAGGCGGACTACTCGATGTTGCCGTTCTAGATACTACTGCTCCAGACCATCAAACCAAAGAAGCGCCACCCTTTTGGATTTACTTCACCTACTCCGCAACAGCATCGAACAGTCTCACAACGGCGCTTGGGCGCGCAAAGCTAGATAAAGACCGCTTGGTTGAATGGGAAACGTTGTTTATCGCAGATACCCATTCAGACGCTACGGTACACTTTGGCTCACGCATTGCTTTCGATGATAACAAACACCTTTATATTTCAATTGGTGACAGAGGCGCCCGAGACAGCGCTCAAGACCGATCAAATCACGCTGGTAGTATCATCAGGCTGAACTTAGATGGCAGCGTTCCTAAAGACAACCCGTTTTATAATGATCTAAATGCACGTGCCGAAATTTGGAGTTACGGCCATAGAAACCCACAAGGGTTATTTTTCGATAAGCGTACTCAAACACTTTGGTCAAATGAACATGGGCCAAGAGGCGGTGACGAAATCAATAAGATTCTAAAAGGGGAAAATTACGGTTGGCCCGTTGTATCTTACGGTAAAGAATACTGGTCGTTTAGTGCGGTTGGCGAAGGCACTCAGAAGAAAGGAATGGAAGATGCCAAAAAGGTATTTATTCCATCCATCGCGCCCAGCGATCTTTTAATTTATCACGGTCGTCTTTTTTCAGATTGGAATGACGACATTATCTCGACGGCCCTCGCTCTTCGCCATATAAACAGATTACGTCTGAATGAAAACGATGATGAAGCACAACAGGAACAACGCTATTTGCGTAATCTCGACGAGCGCTTTCGCAGTATTACTCAAGCGCCGGATTCGTCTTTGATCGTCACTACGGACTCTGGAAAGGTATTGCGACTCACCCCTTAGTCTGACTTTAGACTATTCGAGTTCAATAAATGAAATGGGGCGAATAAAATACACATACTTTATATAAGTGCTTTATATAAGTGCTTTATTCGCCATTTGTATATTCTTTGTACCAGTTTCCGAGATCTTCTAATGTCATTGGCACAGCTAGCCAGTACCCTTGGAAGTAGTCACAACCAAATCGATGGAGGTATTGATGCTGCACATCGTTTTCTACGCCTTCTGCCGTCACACTAATGTTTTGTAGATGACATAATTGAATCGTTGGCTCCAATAGCATCTTATAGTCGGCGTGGGTAATACGGTTCACCAACGCTTTATCCAGTTTCACTTTATCCACTGGGTAGTCGATCATTTGTAGCAGTGGTGTATAGCCAATTCCAAAGTCATCAATCGTGATACCGAACCCTAATGAGCGAAGATCCACCAGCACTTCAAGCACTTGCTCTACCTCGAAGTAACCAAACGTTTCGGTAATTTCCAGCTCGATCACACCAGCCGGTAAGTTAAACTGCTTTTGCAGCTCCACAAGACGCTCGACTAGAGAAGGTCTTCCCAACTCGGCCGCAGAAAGATTAACGGAAACGATGATGTCATCATTAAGCAAACCTTGAAGCGCAGAAATCTGTTCGAACGCCTTCTCGAATACCCAACCATCGATTTTAGAAAAACTGCCCGTTTGCTCAGCAATGGGGACGAACTCATCAGGTTGAATCACCCCAAGAGAAGGTGAAAACCAGCGCAGTAGCACTTCAACGCCCACTACTTTGCCATCTCTATTGGTATACGGCATGTAAACCAATGAGAACTCTTTATCGCAATCTACAAATTTCAAAGCGTCTTCGATCGCTTTTGTTCTGCGCGCTTCTTGAGCAATATCTTCGGAATAGACGTCAAATCGATTTTTTCCTGAGCGTTTGGCGTGATACATGGCCATATCGGCGTTGGCAATCAAGCCTCGCAACTCATTTCCATCTTGAGGGTAGGTCGCGATCCCCACACTGGCTGAAACAGGCATGCGATAGCGGTTCGTCTGAAACCCGCCTTCAAAAAGAGACACGATACGCTCACCCAGCTCCTCACGCTCTTTCAGCTCGTTATGAGACAATACGATGGCAAATTCATCACCTGAAAGTCTCGATACCATTGACCCGTATCGTCGCCTGCCACCCTGCTTTATCAATTCGAAGAAGGAGGTGGATGCTTCGACTAGCAGTTCGTCACCCGCTTCATGACCAAATCGATCGTTAACAAATTTGAAGTTATCGAGGTCAATGTAGATGAGCGACAAAAACGTCTCTTTCGATTTACTTCTTGTGAGTGCTTTTTTGGCGAATTCATGGAATCGCAGACGGTTGGGCAACATTGTTAATGCATCGGTTACCGCCATATCGCGAGAAGCTTGAAGGTTTTGATTAAGTTGCTCATACAGCTGATGAAATTTTACGCCAACACGGCTGACTTCATCTTGCCCAGTAGGCTGTAGGATATTCTCTTGTCTGTTAGACATGACAAGAGAAAGCTGTCTATCGAGCGTCCCTATCGGTTGAATGATGTAGCGCTTAATAAGGAAAAGTAACACGCAAAAGGTCAGTAAACCTAATATTGTTCCTGCACCGAGATACCAGTACAAAAAGGTCTTAAGTTGCTGATCAACATAGCGGTCAGTGAGTGAAATATTGACATAGCCGCCCGCCAACATAGGCATCGAGACCGTTAAGGGCTCAACCGTACTGCTTTTGACAACCTTTGCTTGGACACCGTATTTTTGATTGATGTTTCTTAACGCACTGTCAAATTCTGGGGAACTAATGGTCACAAAAATATAACGCGCGTCGTTAAATCGTGATAACACGCCAGAGTGAGTCGATGAGCCATTGAGTGAGTGTGAATGAAGAATAACATGATGGTCTTCAGGGCTTTTAAACACCTCGAAGTTATCTAAATCTGCAATGGCATTGCTGTTTCTGCTGAGCTTATCAATAAGCCAATCTACGCGATCGTTATTTTCAGATTTTCGTTCATAGGTATAAAGAGGCATGCCCTCTTCATTCAAAATATAAACAGCGATATCACCTGCCAAACGATATGCGACATCATTTGTGTATCGATCAACCAAATCGGTCAATGACGCTTGCGAGTTCACTTGTGCCTGCGATGGCATACGTATTTCACGTTTTTCCGTTAGCATACTCATAATGCCGGTCGCGAAATAGATTTCTTCTTCCATGGAGTATCGAAGGTTAAGCAAATTAAAGTTTAACTTCGACATTTCCAGTTCGATAAGCGAGCTTTTTTGAGCGGAAAATACACCCCAGGTTGCCCCGCCAAAGCCTACAATGAGAACTGGCAATACAAGCATAATTAGGCGTTTAGTTAGGGTCATAAGTTCCTGATCACATTCGTTTTATATATATGATTTATATATATGGTTTGACGTGCCTTCGTGTCGCGCACCCAAACTCTTATTCATGACTAACGCCGCTCATAGATATTAAGATCTACGCTTTATTTGATCGGCCATCTCTATCCAAAGAAATCAACTCAATACTCAATGATCCAATTGATATGCTCTTGATTTCTAACAACTGGCATCACGCGGCCTATTATGAGTGTAATATTACTGCTCAATGATAATTTCGAAAGCAATAGTTTGTTGAATTTTGTTTCTCTACTGCACACGACTATGCTGACTTACTTAAATTTGAGCTTAATTTACAGCCTCTTCGTCACCAAACTCCTCGTCGCCCCAGCTACTTTCATCTCCCCAACTGTCATCGTCACCCCAGCTATCGTCCTCTCCCCAACTGTCATCAGACTCTTCGTCCCAACTTCCCTCTTCCTCATTACTAACTTTTGCAGGTTGACCGCCGACTTCGCCGTCGTAAATAGCGGCGTTTCTGGACTGTAGGTAAACATCCCGAATAAAGCTGTATCGGTCTCCGAAAATCAAACGCTCGGACGACAACAGTTTTGATCGAATTTGAACGATTTCAAGCGCCTTTGCTGACCAATATTCGTTCGTCGTCGGGTCTAAAAGCTCAATTGGATCATAGTTGAAATAATCGACCGCTGTACCTGTCGCATCTCTTACCGTCGATGGCCCTAAAAAAGGCAAAACAAGGTAAGGCCCTGATCCAACGCCCCAATACCCTAATGTCTGACCAAAATCTTCGGGTTCACGCTTTAGTCCCATTTCACTGGCGACGTCAAAAATCCCTAAAAAGCCTGCCGTGCTGTTGATCAGGAAACGAAACGTTGACGCCGCCGTTTCATCCCATTTTCCTTGCAGAAGGTTGTTCGTGATATTGCCAACTTCACCTAGGTTGTTAAAAAAGTTGCCGACACCTCGTTGAACTGGGCTTGGGGTAACGTAATCGTACCCTTCAGCCAAAGGCTTCAAGGCGTACTTATCAAGCGTATCGTTAAAACTCGACATCGTCCGGTTATAACCTTCCCACGGGTCTTCTGGCGCTGTTTCAGCGCTTGAAATAGAAGCTCCTATCGAAAGTCCCACGATCAACAGTACTTTTTTCACATTTACCAACAACATCTTCAACCTTCTCATTGGTACAACCATCCTATACAAGTTTTTTAACCAGCTGCCATTGTTTATTCAAACGTTTATCGGATATGGGTTCGAGTGTACCGACCGTCTGCGCAAACAATGAAATCCTATATTCTTCTAACATCCAACGGTATTTCGTTAGTTCTGGATCATAAATTCCCTTTTTGATATGCGCTTGTTTTTGTTGATCATATTGAGACCAAAGCCCTTCGAGCTGTCCTACGAGCGCATTTTCTTTGTTTAGGTGGTTCTGAAAGCGCTCTAGTCGCACTTCAATTCCTTTAAAATAGCGAGGCAACTGCGACATCCAAAATAATGGTGTCGCACCTATAAATCCCGGGTAAATCAGGCATTTTAGTTGCGTGCTAATGTCTCCATAGACTCTCGTCCAAGGCAAAGGTATGTTGCCTTTCATTTTCTTCGCGACTTTTTGATACGAACTAAGCACCTTATACAGCTGCTCTGCCATGGTATTTGCTGTGAGAATAAGCCCTGCTTTATTATCGCTTAATGTTGCTTCAAATTCCGCTTTTGTCCGTGGCAAACGCTTACCATCGATAAACACTTTATCGAGTATCGCATTGATTAGGTCATCAAGTAGCATCTCTTTTTTTCCAATCGGAGAAAAAATCAGCAGAGATTCACGAACGTGAGGTAAGTTTTTCTGTAAATACTTCACCTCTTTATTTAATGTCAATCTTAGCAGAGCAATCACACCTTTTCTGTGCTCTTCTATCGCAGTTTGCTCATCATCGAACATTTTCAGCGACACTTCGCCAGTGTCATCCGCGTTTACCAACGCTGGAAATGCCGTGACAGAAATTCCGGCTTGCTTGATCTCCTTGCGTTCAGGTACGTCTTGATCTGGCCAATGCGTTAGTCCAACTTGCTCGTGTTTTTTCGTACCAAACTTAGCAAAACTCTGATCCACTAGCGCCGCAAACTTGTCCTGAAGCTCCGCTAGATTTTTCCCCTCGCCGATGACTTTTCCTCTTTCGTCTACAACTTCGAGGTTAAGCGTAAGGTGCGCATCAAGTTTTTCTTCAGCCCATTCGTTTAAAGGAATATCGATCAAGGTTTCACGTTTAATTTGGAGACTTAACTGCTCCAACAACGCTCCTTTTTCTTTCGACAAATTGGGGTAGATTCGGTCCACAAACTGCGGGATAGGCACAAAGCGCCTTCTCAATACTTTAGGCAGAGCACGAATCAGCGCTTCGCTGCGCTCTTTAATATAACCAGGCACGGCCCAACCTAAATCATCAAGGCTAAGCTGCCTTAGTAGGCCAACAGGCACTTTAAGTGTCGCACCATCTTTGGCTTTGCCCGGCTCAAATTGATAATCAATCGGCAGCGGGACGCCATTTAGCAAATAACTGTCTGGAAAGGCATATTCGTCTACCGTCACAGACTGATTAACAAGGTATTCTTTGCTCATCAGCAGCGCGTTAGGCGACTCTTTAGCGAAAAATTCGATGCCTTTTTGGTTGCGGATATTCTCCGGTAAATTTTCGTGATAGAACTGATAGACCGTTTCATCATCAACTAAGATGTCGCGTTTTCTTAGCTTTGCTTCCTGGCTCTCGATCTCATCCATCAATTTATTATTGTGGCGATAGAACATGGCTTTCGAACGCAGCTCGCGCTCGACCAATGCCTGCCTAATAAACACGTCACGCGCATCTTCTGGGTTAACATGCCCATAATCTACTCGGCGTTTTGGCACAATCACAAGACCATACAATGCAACTTGTTCGTTTGCCATCACTCGACCTTGATTGCGCTCAAAGCGCGGATCGAAGTACTGTCTTTTAACAAACGGGGCGGAGTATTCTTCGATCCATTTAGGATCAATCTTTGCCACCATACGGGCGTAGAGTTTGGAGGTTTCCACCAGCTCCGCAGCCATTATCCATTGAGGAGGCTTTTTAAATAACATCGAGCCTGGAAAAACCGCCAATTTACGGGAACGACAACCCAGCATCTCTTTGCTGTCTTCTAGCTTATTCGCGACTTGAGTGAATAACCCTGCCAATAGCGATTTGTGAATCGATTCGTAGTCTCGCTCATCTCTATTCGTTTCTTTAAATCCGAGCTGTTTGCACGCGATCATTATTTGTCTATGGATATCGCGCCATTCGCGCATTCGTAAAAAGTTAAGAAACTGCTTACGACAAAACTGACGCAGTTGGTTCTGAGAGAGCGCCTGTCTTTGGTCTTCAAATCTGTCCCATAAATTAAGCAACACGATAAAATCTGAATCTTGATCTTTGTCGACGGCATGCGCTTGATCAGATTGAGTCTTTTTGTCTTGCGGACGCTCGCGCGGGTCTTGAATGGACAGTGCACTTACGATCACCGCGATTTCTTTGAGCGTTCCCATCGTATTTGCAGCAATGATCATTCGACCAAGTTTCGGGTCGATCGGCAGTTTTGCGAGCTGTTTACCAATCTGAGTCAAACGCTCATTCTTTATGGCACCGAGTTCTTTTAACGCTTGATAACCGTCATTGATCAGGCGTCTATCTGGCATTTCAACAAAAGGGAATTTCTCCACTGCGCCGAGGCGGAGGTTGGCCATCTGCAATATAACGGACGCGAGGTTTGTACGAAAAATTTCTGGATCTGTAAATTCGGGCCGATTGATAAAGTCAGACTCTTCGTATAATCGGATACAGATACCATCCGCGACACGACCACAGCGTCCCGCTCGTTGGTTTGCGCTTGCTTGGCTGATTTTTTCAATCGGTAATTGCTGTACCTTTGACCGAACACTGTAGCGGCTGATTCGCGCTAAACCTGGGTCAATCACATAACGTATACCAGGTACCGTTAATGAGGTCTCCGCAACGTTCGTTGATAAGACAATACGACGACCACCGTGAGGTTTGAAGACTCTCTGCTGCTCAGCACTGGATAAGCGAGCATACAATGGTAGCACTTCGGTATTTCTAAACTCTGCGCGCCTTAACTGTTCAGCCGTTTCTCGTATCTCACGCTCACCAGGTAAGAACACAAGTATGTCGCCTGCGCCTCGATAACCTGATTGCCTTTCTTCTTCGATCAACATAGCAACGGCATCGCATATACCTTGTTCCATGCTTTGATCTTCGTCCAGCTCTTCGTAGTCCGATTTACTGAGTAACGGTTGATAGCGAATTTCAACAGGGTATGTTCTGCCCGAGACTTCAAAAACCGGTGCATCACTAAAATGCTTCGAGAAACGTTCCACGTCAATCGTTGCTGAGGTCACAATGATTTTAAGGTCTGGTCGCGATTTAAGAACGCGCTTTAGGTACCCTAAAAGGAAGTCTATGTTTAGGCTTCGTTCATGCGCCTCATCAATAATGATAGTGTCGTACTTTTGAAGAAATTTATCTTGTTGGATCTCAGCCAATAAGATCCCGTCGGTCATCAGTTTAACCAGCGTTGTTTCCTGACTTTCATCAGTAAAACGGACTTGATAACCCACGGCGGTGCCAAGTTCAACATTGAGTTCTTCAGAAATACGCTCTGCCACGCTTCGTGCGGCAATTCGTCTAGGTTGAGTGTGCCCTATTTGACCCGCAATGCCTCGACCTGCTTGCAAACACATTTTCGGCAGCTGTGTTGTTTTACCAGATCCGGTTTCGCCTGCAATAATAACCACTTGATTCTCTTCAATGGCTTTAACAATATCCTTGGCTTTTGCTGCAACCGGCAACGACTCGTCGTATTTAATGTCAGGCATCGACGCTTCACGCTCTTCAAACATCCGCCGAGAGCGTTCAATTAAGTTATTTAACTCGTTTTGAAGCTTGTCTGTTGGGCTATTTTCGGAAGATCGTTTGGATATTGTGTCAATTTTTCTCTGAATGGCGTGACGATCTTTCGCCATCAATTTTTCTTGTATGTCAGTATGCAATGCTAAACCCTAAATACATAAAAGCGCGCAAAGAAATATCGGGGCGCTTTTATTAGTCACTTTAATTAGCAAACATTCTACCTGATTTAAACAAGGGACGGGATAGTGCAACTTCTTTAAGACTGCGACTTTTATAAAATTGATCGTCTCTAAAGCAGACAAATGAGAATTTTTGCTATTTAGACATTTTTATCGTTATATTGGATTGAAAATACACCGTCCTGCCCCATCATAATGAAAACAAACATACAGAGGAAAAGGCTATGTCTGAAAAAGTATTTAACGACAACTCACTTACAATTGGCGATACACCACTTGTTAAATTGAATCGCATCGGAAATGGAAACATTTGGGCCAAGCTCGAGTCGAGAAATCCAGCCTTTTCTGTAAAGTGTCGTATCGGCGCAAACATGGTTTGGGATGCGGAAAAAAGCGGTGTTTTAACGGAAGGTAAATCGCTTGTTGAGCCCTCCAGTGGTAATACGGGAATTGCATTGTGCTTTGTCGCAGCGGCACGAGGCTATCCAATTACCATTACGATGCCTTCAAGCATGAGTCTAGAACGCCGCCAAGTAATGAAAGCTTTAGGAGCAACAATTGTCCTAACTGAGCCAGCAAAAGGCATGAAAGGCGCAATCGAAAAAGCAAAAGAGATTGCTGAAGACCCAAGCTTTGTGTTGCTGCAACAATTTGAAAATCCAGCAAACCCAGAGATCCATGAGAAAACAACAGGCCCTGAGATTTGGAAAGACACTGACGGCGAGATCGACGTTCTGGTTTCCGGTGTCGGAACTGGTGGGACGATAACTGGTGTTAGTCGCTACATCAAAAACACACAAGGGAAAGCCATTATCAGTGTCGCTGTTGAGCCAACAACATCGCCTGTGATCACTCAAACGCTAAATGGCGAAACACCAACACCTGCTCCTCATAAAATTCAAGGTATCGGCGCGGGCTTTGTTCCTAAAAACCTTGATCTGTCTGTTGTTGATCGTGTCGAGCAAGTCTCAAATGAAGACGCTATCGATATGGCAAAACGCCTAATGAGAGAAGAAGGCATTCTTTGCGGTATCTCATGTGGCGCTGCCGTTGTTGCAGCAGAAAGGTTAGCGGCTTCTGATGAATTCGCTGATAAAAAGATCGTTGTGATTTTGCCAGACTCAGGCGAACGCTATCTTTCTACCGCTCTTTTTGAAGGTGAATTCTCAGACAACGAACTTGTTCAATAAAGCACATAAAAAAGCTCAGCCACTAGGCTGAGCTTTTTTCATACAAGTCTGACTTACTATTTAACGACTTTTAACTGAAAGCCTTTTTCTGGCTTCGGTGGCTCTGGTTCAGGATCCAATTCCTCTGGCTCAAACGCTTCATCAGGAAATACAAGGCCATCACCGCTTTCTTTTGCGTACAAGGCCAATGCCGCTTCAATTGGAACGTACACCTGCATAGGTTTACCACCAAATCGCGCCTCAAAACTCACGCCCATTTTATCCATTAACAGATTGCGCACGGCCGACATACTAATATTTAAAACAATCTGTCCGTCCTGAACAAATTCTGTTGGAACGACCGCTTTCTCATGCTCTGCATCAACAAGTAAATACGGAGTCATATTGTTATCAGCTACCCACTCATAAGTTGCATTCAATAAATACGAGCGTTTTGGGATCATGTTTCAACCTCGGTAGTATAATAAAAAAGGGGCTTAGGCCCCTTTTGAAAAATATAAAAACTATAAGACGTATAGACGATCAGTCTAAACGCATTTCCTGTTCTGCTTCAGACAGGCTTTCTTTGAAAGACTCACGATCAAAAACAAGGTCCATGTATTTGTATAAACCTTTCGCCTGCTCTTTAGGAATATCAACACCTAGAATTGGCAATCTCCACAAGATTGGAGCAAGGCAGCAATCAACCATTGTGAATTCTTCGCTCATGAAATAAGGCTTCTCTTCAAAGATCGGAGAAACGTTAATCAAGCTTTCACGCAACTCTTTCTGAGCATTTTCAACAGCGTCTTTGTCTTTGCTCGTCAAAATCAAATCAACCAATACCGCCCAGTCTCTTTGGATACGGTACATGTAAAGACGGCTTTCACCACGCGCAACAGGATACACTGGCAACAACGGAGGATGAGGAAAACGCTCATCCAAGTATTCCATCATCACGTTTGGCTCGTACAAAGACAAATCTCGGTCTACTAAAGCAGGCAGTTCGTTGTATGGGGTAACTTCCACAAGCTCATCAGGTTTGTTGAAAGGATCAACATCAATAATTTCCACTGTTACCGCTTTTTCAGCTAATACAATGCGCACACGATGGCTGTAATGATCTTCCCCGTCAGAGAAAAATGTCATGGAAGAGCGTTTGGCAATCACACCCATGTAAAACCCCTATATAAAAACCAATGGAATCCCATTAATTGGGACGCAGAACTATTTATTCAAGCCTTTGAGCATGAAAATATACTTAGAAGTTTCTACTTCGAAATATCCTTCCAAAACTCTCTTTTGAGCAAATAGGCAATCAAACAAAATACGAGCAGGAATAATAACACTTTTGGGGCTAAAATTTCAGCTTCTAATCGACTAGGTTCACTTAAGTAAACAAAAAAATTCACTAAATCCTGAATCAAATCATTAAACTCTTGATCGGTCATTGTTCCTTGCTCAGTTTTTACTAAATTAAAACACGCTTCGACCTTATTTTGATTATCGCTTCCACATGACTCTTTCTCTAGGGTGCCTTGCATAAACGCCAATACGTTTGGCATTTTTACATTTGGCGCTAACACATTGTTGCTGCCATACAATTGAGCATCATCTTTATAAAATGAGTGAAGATATCGATACACCCAGTTGGGCTCTTTTTGAGAAGCAATTAAACTTAGGTCAGGAGGAACAATACCAAACACTTCTTTTGCTGATTCGAATGTCCAAGAGTTAGTAAGAAACGCACTTGTTGGTTCACTACCACCCAACCACTGATCTTTATATTCCTTCCATGAAATGTGTAAATCATCAGAAATACGCTTATGCCTAACGAATTCAGACTTATGGCAGCTCGCACAAAACTGCATGTAGGTTTCAAAACCTCGCTTAATCGAGGCTTGCTCGTGAGAAACGACATAGTCAGGAATATCATATCGCTTACCCTCCTCTGCCGCATAACTCAACAAAGAAAACGATATTCCACAGAAAGCAAGACTGCTAAAAAACGTTAGACGAAATAGAAATGAGATCACGTTATGCTGCGCTGCTTTCATTTTAGCTAGACCCTGTCCGGAACATCGTGACAACGCTCAAACCTTGTATACCAAGGCATAAACACAAAATAAGAGAAATAGACGACCGCAGATACCTGAGCAACCAGTGTTGTTAAGGCTGTGGGCACCATAACACCACATAGTCCCAATACCAAAAAGCTCGCAACAAACGCAGCCAACATAGACTGACTTATTTTTCCTTTGTAGCGCATCGCTTTTACTGGACTGCGATCCAGCCATGGTAAAAGCACTAATAAAAAGAGAGAAAGGAACATTAACAACACACCCCATAGGCGTGCATCAACACCAAACAAAGGAAACGTTACTGCCCGCAATATGGCGTAGAACGGCGCAAAATACCACAACGGGGCGATGTGCTCTGGCGTACTGAGAGTATTCGCTGGAGAAGCATTGTCAGGCTCAATAAAGTACCCCCAGAAATCCGGCACATAAAACACAACCACTGTAAAAGCGGTTAACATGAGCAAGACGTAAAATAGGTCTTTCACCGTATAGTATGGGTGGAACGGGATCGCATCCAATGGTTTACCATCACGCCCTATCAACGATTTTACGTCTATTCCTTTGGGGTTATTCGCACCCACATGATGCAAGGAAGCTAAATGAAGGTAAACAAGAATAGTAATCAGCAGCGGCACGCCAATGACATGCAAAGCAAAAAACCGCTTCAACGTTACTTCGGATACGACATAATCCCCTCGAATCCACTGAGCAATACTGTCACCTATAAAAGGTACGACTTCAAACAAAGACGTAATAACTTGCGCACCCCAATACGACATTTGTCCCCATGGAAGCAAATACCCCATAAACGCCTCCGCTGAACACAATACGAACAACATCCAGCCACATACCCAGACCAACTCCCGCGGTTGTTTATACGACCCATATAACATCGCCTTGAACATATGAGCATAAAGAACCGCGAATAAAAACGACGCGCCTGTCGTGTGCATGTGGCGAATGAGCCAGCCGTAGTTGACCTCCCTCATAATATATTGAATAGAATTAAACGCATCATCGACTGTCGCTGTATAACTCATGGTCAACCACAGACCCGTTATCAACTGATTGAAACACAGCACCAATGCGAAGACACCAAATACATAGAAGAAGTTAAGGTTTTTGGGGACGTAATACTGAGTAAGATGTTTTCGTAATGAAGATAAAATCGGCAAGCGTTCGTCGATCCACTTTAGCAGGTTTTTAGACATTATCGCCGTCTCCTGTTATTCCTATTTCGAGCACATCATCACTAATAAAGCGATACGGCGGCACTTCTAAATTGGTGGGCGCAGGCATATTTTTGTAAACCCTTCCCGCTAGGTCAAATTTAGAACCGTGGCACGGGCAGAAGAAGCCACCATACCAATCTTCACCCAATTCTTTAGAAACCATCCCTTCAGAAGCAGAAGACGCAATCAAGGGCCGGTAGTTTGGAGTACAGCCTAAGTGCGTACATCGACCAACATAAACAGCAATTTCTGGTCGGATAGAACGGAATGTATTTCGGGTGTTATCTGGCTGTTGTGAGCGACTGGATTCTGGATCTGCAAGTATAGAAACATGCTCTTCTAAAGCAAGCAAACTTGTTTTTGCCCTCCTTAAAACCCAAACAGGAAGGCCATGCCAAGCCACTGTCACGATCGCGCCCGGCTCAATTTTAGATACATCGACTTGGACGGGTAAGCGCTGTTGTTTCACTTTTTCGTTGGGTGCTAGCGCACAGACAAAAGGCGTAGCAACGCCTATTGCACTCGCCACTCCCATCGCGCCAGTGGCCCCAACTAAAAAACGTCTACGTGAAGATTGATGCAAATGACGAGACACTACTGGACTCCGTTCGTCATGAAAAGAATAAGGTTAGGAGATTATATACTTGATGAAACAGACTAAGAAAGCAAAGGATCAACCCAAAGACACTCTCTTATGATGCATTGCAGATATTCACTAAAAAGGGCTTCAAAAATCCCCCTCAGACCTAAATCCACAACTCTTTACGCAAAAGCAGTGCTAAAAATAGCGCAAAAAAAACGCCTGCATATGGCAGGCGTTTGTTCGAAATCCGAAAGCGAAAATATTAACGCTTAGAGAACTGAGGACGACGACGTGCTTTACGAAGACCAACTTTCTTACGCTCAACTGCACGAGAGTCACGAGTAACGTAACCGGCAGAACGTAGAGAGCGACGTAGAGTTTCGTCGTATTGCATCAATGCGCGAGTGATACCGTGACGGATAGCACCTGCTTGACCAGAGATACCACCACCTTTAACAGTGATGTATACGTCGAATTTTTCAGTAGCTTCAACAAGCTCAAGAGGCTGACGAACAACCATGCGAGCAGTTTCACGACCGAAGTATTGGTCTAGAGTACGGTTATTGATAACTAGGTTACCAGTACCTGCTTTAAGAAAAACACGAGCGGTTGACGTTTTACGACGACCAGTACCGTAGTATTGAGTAGCTGACATATTGACCTTCCGTATTAAATGTTAAGTTCTTGAGGCTGTTGAGCAGTGTGTGGGTGCTCAGTACCAGCATACACTTTCATTTTCTTGTGCATTGCGCGGCCTAGAGGACCTTTTGGCAACATACCTTTAACGGCAAGTTCAAGAACACGCTCTGGAGCGTGGTCAATCAACTTCTCGAAATTCATTGAACGTAAGCCACCTGGGTAACCAGTGTGACGGTAGTATTGTTTTGCAGCAGCTTTGTTACCAGTAACGCGAACTTTCTCTGCGTTGATAACGACGATGTAGTCGCCAGTGTCAACGTGTGGAGTGTATTCAGCTTTATGCTTACCGCGTAGACGGCGAGCGATTTCGGTAGCCAAGCGACCTAGAGTTTTGCCATCAGCATCAACCACGAACCAGTCGCGACGTACTTCAGCAGGTTTAGCAGTAAAAGTTTTCATTAAAAAAACCCTTTCAATTACATGCTTATAGCATGTCAATACCTATTATTATTGGTTAGTAGGTTGAATGCCCCACTAACGTACCGTGCTCAAAATAAGCGGTGCGAATTATACTTAAAATACAACCTATTAGAAAGCCTTTTAGCAAATAAAAGAAATAAATAAAAGACAAACACCTTCATCACCGATCAGTTGTAACGGTGATGAAGCAAAACCGCCGTCATTAAGGCCTATGCTCTAACGACAGATACTCTTCCGACTGCATCTCCAACAACCTAGAAACGGTTCTATCGTATTCAAAGGACAAACGAGTCCCTCGGTAAATATCAGGAATCGCCACCTCAGCTGAAAAGATAACCTTCACGTGACGGTCATAAAACTCGTCCACTAAATTGATGAAGCGACGAGCCATGTCTTCACGTGAAGTGTCAAATTGCGGCAAATCCGAAATAATAATGGTTGAAAACAGCTTCGCTATCTCTATATAGTCGACCTGACTGCGAGGCCCATCACAGAGCGCTTTGATATCAAACCAAGCCACATCTTCGCAACTTTTAATCAATGGAATATTGCGACCTTCTATCTCAATCGCGCCACCGATTTCTGTGCTAGCACTGTTTGGTGCCAAACTTTTAAAACGCTCTTCTAATGACGTTTTAGCTGCATCGTCTAACGGAAAATGATAGAGCTTAGCCTGTTTTAAAGTCCGCAATCGATAATCAACACCACCGTCTACATTCATCACACGTGTATGCTTATTAACTAAATCAATGGCTGGCAAAAAGCGTGCACGTTGAAGCCCATTCTTATATAGGCCATCTGGTTCAATGTTGGAGGTTGCAACCAACACTGTACCATTTATAAATAACTGTTCTAGCAAACCAGCAAGAATCATCGCATCCGTAATATCAGTAACGAAAAATTCATCAAAACACAGCACTTCTGCTTTTTCTGATATTTGCTTACCGACAATTTCCAATGGATTCTTAGTATCTTCGAGCTTACGTAACTCTTGATGTACCATCTGCATAAAACGGTGGAAATGCAATCGAAGTTTGCGCTCAGTTGGAAGGCACTCAAAGAACGAATCCATTAAGTAGGTCTTGCCGCGCCCTACACCACCCCAAAAATAAAGCCCTGTTTCAACGCTTATTTCTGGCTGCTTTTTCTTAAAAAGCCCGAACAATCCATTTCCTTTGTCACGCTTTGCTCTTGGCTTATTTGTAATTCGATCAAATAGCTCTTGTAGCGCTTCAACAGCTTCTTCTTGAGCCGGATCATAATTGAAGTCGGGGCGGTTAAGGTCTTCTTTGTAGCGAGATAAAGGCGTCATTATTCTATATCGTTGATTTAATGTAGGTATAAATTCTAACAAAATCATACGTAAACTAAAGCTTTATCTGTACTACCCAGAGGCCAATTCAGCTATAATCAGCATAATGATTTTTGGGAGTAAGTCATGAACTTAGAAGTTTTCGATATCATCGTATTTTTAACTGGGGCCGTTTTAGGCTTTATCATCGCAATTGTAGCTAAAAACGTTTCGCAAAAAGGCGCACAAAATCGCGCAGCGTCCAAAGGGTTAACTATTGATTCAGTACAACAAGAGCTCGATCGTAAACAGGTCATGGTTGATGACTACTTTACGGCAACAAACGAGCAACTTATTATGCTTGAGAAGCGCGTATCAGAGCTTCGCAAAAGCATAACAAAAGGAGCTGAGCATTTAAGCACTGCAACCATCAGCGCACAACCGACATCTATTGACGAATCTGACGTGGAAAAAGTTGCTGAAGCTCAACCACCAAAAGACTATGCGTCCAAAGAAGACAGTGCAGAAGGCATGTTAACTGAAGGCTATGGATTAAAACCTCAGCCATCAGAACTCGAACCAAACAGAAGCATTTAGCACAAACACAAAAAAAGAGGCTTTGCCTCTTTTTTTAGTTATACATCTTAGAAACGCCAATAACCCCTAAACAGCACACCTCCTATTCTTCGCTATGCAGGGTTATCAATATCAACAAACTCTGCATCCAACCCTAGCTCCTCTGAAATAAATTCAGCTAACCCCATAGGTCCGAACCGTTCTGTAGCATGATGTCCCGCTGCAATAAAGTGTATACCTAACTCACGCGCTTCGTGTATGGTTTTTTCAGACACCTCCCCCGTTATAAATACATCCGCATCACATTCTACTGCTTTCGTAATATAGCCCTGAGCTCCCCCTGTGCATAATGCCACTCGCTTAATGGCGGCATTGCTTGTCTGCTCAAACAAAACATCACGACCAACGGCCTTCTCTACACGCGCCTTAAAAGCCAAACCACTCTCAGGTTGGGCTAACTCTCCAACCAAACCAATGGATTCATTCAATGGCTTTCCTTGCTCAAGAGAAGAAAAGTCACTTAAGGACAACGCCACTGCGAGACCTGAATTATTTCCATAAGTTGGATGAGCGTCCAAAGGCAAATGATAGCCGAACAAATTAATGTCATTTTTAATCAAAGCACTAATCCTACGATACTTCATCCCTTTGATTTCTGGCGCTTCCCCTTTCCAAAAGTAACCGTGATGCACAACTAAGGCGTCAGCCTCTAATTCAATCGCCCTATCAATTAAAGCCTGAGACGCGGTCACTCCTGTAACGACTTTTGATATGGTATCCTTACCCTCAACCTGCAAACCGTTTGGCGCATAATCACGAAATAAGTGCGGGGTTAGCAAACTTTTTAAACGTTTTTCAAATTCAACTCGCTGCAAGGTAACTCCTTATCAATGAAACGTCAGCATTATTCACATTGGGTTATTTATATTTTAGCAGGCATCTGCTTTGGCCTAGCAACCTTATTATGGCAATTAAAACATACGACAGAGGTTGATAGCTATGCAGATGCAGCCTCACAAGCAAGCCCAGCGGTTGTTAACATATACACGAGTCGAACGCGATCCACGCCACTTTCAAACCAACAACGAAAAACCATCTCCAGCTTAGGTTCAGGCGTCATCATTAGCTCTAATGGTTACATCCTAACCAACCACCATGTAGTACAAGGAGCGACGGATATCATTGTAGCCCTCCCCAGTAAAAGACAACTATTAGGGAAGCTGGTTGGAAGCGACCCTGCCACCGATCTTGCTGTCATCCGCATTGACAACTCAGACCTTCCAACCATTCCACTTGGAAACAGCGATAAACTGCGTATCGGAGATAAGATATTAGCCATAGGCAACCCTTTTGGTATAGGACAAACGGTTACCGCAGGCATAATCAGTGCAAAAGGACGAAATACAGTGGGCCTAAATACCTATGAGAATTTTTTACAAACGGACGCTGCAATCAACCCGGGAAATTCAGGCGGCGCACTCATCAACATGAAAGGCCAGCTCGTCGGCATCAGCTCCGCTATTTATTCAAGTTCAGGTGGATCTCAAGGAATTGGGTTCGCTACGCCAATCAATGACGCAGTCAAAATCATGAATGAAATCATATCATCAGGAAAAGTGATTCGTGGCTACCTCGGCATCGAAGTCGAGCAGATAAACTCAGCGCTTGCATCTACCTTCCATCTGGCAGCCAAAAAAGGGTTACTGATCACCAAAGTTGCTCCTCACAGCCCAGCGAAGAAAGCAGGTCTAGAGGTAGGGGACGTCATTATCAACATCAATGGAAATGAAACAATCGAGGCCAAGACTACACAATCTTACGTCGGCTCTTTAAAACCAAAAGACGAAATAACAGTCATAGGAATTCGCGGCACTCAGTCTTACCAAACAAAAATAAAACTGGAAGAGCAACCAACATTAGGCACATAGTACATAAGATCTTGGAGACCTTAAACGAAGGTCATGAGCGAAGCCTTATTTCACACTTTCAGTGATAAGGCGACGCAATGGACGAAGAGGGAAACAATCATCGCGGAATAACTTGATAGTACCAAGCTTTAATAAAAACTTAATGAGAACCTATGACTGCTCAACCAAGTTTTTTAGATTTTTAAGACTGATTTCAAAGTTTCGACCCGCTACTCTATTAGCAAACATCGCAATATAAGAACTAAACAAACCAGCATTAAGCTCTCCGTTTACAGTCCAGACCACCTGAATCCCGTCATCTACCTGAGAAGCTTGAATTAGATTATCAACAACTGCTGCATTCTGGCGTGGCACCACCTCAAAATGAAGACTGGAACCCGACACAGAAAGCACATGCAATGTCCCAACTTTATTGGGGTCATCATAAGAGATATCAAAAGCCAGACCAGACTTAAGCTCATTGCCCACTAACAGGCCGTCTAACGCCGCCTCACTAGTTACGACTCGACCCTCTTTGACATACATCCATTTTTGTAAAGCTTGCTCTGAATGAATCACATCCATTACATCATCAAGCGTAGAGTCGATGATCACAGAGCGAGTCACTTTATAGGTCGAAGGCAAGAACAGACCAATAACAAAAACCACTAGAATGGCAATGGCTAAATAGCGCATCACCATTCGCAACTGATAATAAAAACTACCGGGGCGCACTTCAGGCATAAATAAAATTAGCCTTTAATACGATATTCAGCAGACATTGCATGGGCCTCTAAAGACTCCCCTCTCGCCAATGGCGACGCAATTTTTCCGAGCTCACTGGCTCCTTCAGGAGAGCAATAAATCAATGAACTTCTCTTCTGGAAGTCATATACACCCAGTGGAGAAGAGAACCGAGCTGTACCGGAGGTTGGCAAAACGTGATTCGGCCCCGCACAATAATCGCCCAGCGCTTCAGGCGTGTGACGCCCCATAAAGATTGCACCAGCATGCCTGATTTTAGGAAGCCACTCCTCTGGAGACTCCACGGACAGCTCTAAATGCTCTGCTGCGACGATATTAGCAATCTCAATCGCTTCATTCATATCAGAAACATGAATAAACGCTCCGCGCCCTTCCAAAGAAGCCTTTATAATATCTTTTCGACTCTGATCTTCGATAAGCAATTCCATAGACGCCTTCACAGCACCTATGAAATCAGCATCTGGAGATATTAGAATCGATTGAGCATCTTCATCATGCTCAGCTTGCGAGAACAAATCCATCGCTATCCAATCTGGATCGGTCTTGCCATCACAAACAACCAATATTTCGGACGGCCCAGCGATCATATCAATCCCTACCGCGCCAAACACCATGCGCTTTGCTGTCGCAACATAGATGTTACCAGGCCCGACTATCTTATCAACTTTCGGCACGGTCTCTGTCCCATATGCCAACGCCGCCACAGCTTGAGCACCACCCACAGTAAAGACACGACTAACACCTGCGATATAAGCAGCTGCCATTACAATATCGTTGACTTCACCATCTGGCGTTGGCACAACCATGATAATTTCTTTTACGCCAGACACATGTGCAGGAAGCACATTCATAAGTACTGAAGAAGGGTAAGCCGCTTTACCACCAGGCACGTAGACACCCACTCGATCTAAAGGCGAGACCTGTTGACCCAGCATGGTGCCATCAGCTTCTGTATATTGCCAAGATCGCTGACCTTCCATTTGCTTTTCATGATATGAACGTACGCGCTCCGCGGCCTTTTCTAGCGCTTCTAGAACATCAGCAGGAACTCGACCACTTGCTGCTTCTAGATCATCGCGGCTTAATTCCAGTTCTGACGACACACTTACAGTGCGGCGATCAAACTTATTTGTAAACTCAATGAGAGCCTCGTCGCCACGTGAGCGAACAGCGTTGACAATATTTTCCACGCTAGACTGTACACCAGCATCTGAAACCGAGTCCCACGCTAAAAGCGCATCTAACTCTTTCCTAAAGTCATCTTGAGTCGTCGAGAATGATCTTATATCAAGTTTCATATTCTACTCTCCCTCGTTACGAACAGCAGAACGCAGCATCTCAATAATTGGTTCAATTTGCTCGTACTTTGTCTTGTAGGCTGCTTTATTGACCACAAGTCGAGTACTGATATTCGCAATAAGGTCACGGGCTTCTAAACCATTCGCTCTAAGCGTGTTACCTGTATCAACTATATCAACAATTAAATCTGCTAAACCCATAATAGGTGCAAGTTCCATCGCACCATATAGCTTGATAACATCCGCTTGAATACCCTGTTCAGCGAAGTATGATTTTGCTGTTTTAGAGAATTTGGACGCAACCTTTAGACGTCGATTAGGAAGCGCCTCCCCCACTACACCAGCCGTCATTAAACGACACTTAGAAATTTCTAGGTCTAACAATTCGTACAGGTTTTTTGCACCGGCTTCCATCAATACATCTTTACCGGCCACACCAAAATCAGCAACGCCATGCTCTACATAAGTCGGCACATCCGTCGCTCGCAATAAAACCAATTTGATATTCAGGTGATTGGTATCAAAAATGAGTTTCCTGCTTTTTTTCATATCCTCTGCTGGAATAATATTAGCTTTCTCGAACAGAGGTAACGTTTCATCTAAAATGCGCCCTTTTGAAAGCGCTATCGTTAATGTTTCTTTCATGATCAGTTCACAACCCTTGAAATACGTGCACCCAAAGCCCCGAGTTTTTCTTCGATACATTCGTATCCACGGTCAATATGATAGATACGATCAATCTTAGTATCGCCCTGTGCCACAAGAGCAGATAAAACCAAACTCGCAGAGGCACGTAAGTCTGTCGCCATCACTGGCGCCCCTTTTAGGCCATCACAACCTTTGATGATCGCTGTATTACCGTTTACTTCAATATCCGCACCCATACGAACCATTTCATTTACATGCATAAAACGGTTTTCGAAGATGTTTTCAATGACACGACCGACACCCGTCGCAACAGAATTCAAAGCCATGAATTGAGCCTGCATATCAGTCGGGAACGCAGGATAAGGTGCAGTACTAATATTCACAGCCTTAGGACGCTGTCCCTGCATATCAAGTTCAATCCAATCGTCGCCTGTTTCCACCTGAGCACCAGCTTCTTCAAGCTTCGCTATAACCGCTTCAAGAGACTTTACATTTGTCTCCGTGACTTTAACTTTGCCACCAGTAATCGCTCCGGCTACCAAAAACGTTCCGGTTTCAATGCGATCAGGCATTACTGAGTAATTAGTGCCATGTAGCGTCTCAACGCCATCGACAACAATCGTATCCGTACCATGACCCGTGATTTTAGCCCCCATCTTGATCAAGCATTCGGCAAGATCTACCACTTCAGGTTCTTTGGCAGAGTTTTCAAGAATCGTTTGGCCGTCTGCCAACGCTGCCGCCATCAATAGGTTTTCTGTACCAGTCACCGTTACTTTATCGAAAAAGATACGCGCACCTTTAAGGCGATCGGTCACTGTCGCAACAATGTTTCCATTTTCGACAACGATGTTTGCCCCCATGGCTTCTAAGCCACGCAAATGAAGATCGACAGGTCGACTACCAATGGCGCAGCCACCGGGAAGAGAGACTATTGCCTTACCAAAATGACTCAACAATGGACCCAGTACCAGTATGGATGCCCTCATTGTTTTAACTAATTCATAAGGCGCTTCACAGTTATTAAGAGTGGACACATCTAACTGCACATTCATACGCTCATCGACGACAACACCACAACCCATTGAACCAAGTAGCTCAAGCATGGTGGTAATATCGTGCAAGTGAGGCAGATTTCGAATTGTAATTTCTTCTTTTGTCAGCAAAGTAGCAGCAAGAATAGGCAACGCAGCGTTCTTGGCTCCAGAAGCGCGCACTGTACCGTTCAGCGTTTTACCGCCGATTATCTGTAATTTATCCATTGATTCACTCGCGAATTTGGTTAGAGCTGGCTGTACTGAGCCAAAGTGTATGTCTTCATAGTGACAGCATGAATAGCACCAGAGGAAATAGCGTCTTGTAGATGAGAATAGACGAGTTGTTGACGCTTAACTGTATTTAAACCCTCAAATTGGTCGCTAACAACGACCAATTGAAAATTACAACCTTCACCGTCAGCGTATACCTGACAGCCTTCGATCTTGCTTTCTAGCAACGCTTTCACTTCACCTGCGTTCACTTTCACTCCAAAATAGTGTTTTTTTGATTTTTATTTATTCTACACGATAAGTAATCGTTGATTAACTAACTTTTATGAACTTCACGAGCAAAAATAGTGAATCTAAGTTCTGAATGTCAAAACCTGATCAACGCCATACAACTTTGCCATATCCACCAGCTCATCGCTTGCGCCAACCACCTCTAAGCGCTTACTCTTTTTTACAACTTGAACAAGCAACGCAAATAAAGGCGCACCAGCACCAACAAGCGCAGAAACATCGACTATGTTCGCAAGCTCCTTTTCTTTACTCAATTGTCCAGAAAAGCCCTTGATTGAATCCAATGCATACATACCAGACAACACAATCTGATCAGGCGAAATCGTCATTTTCATGGTATTAATCCTCTTTATTTAGCCGCTAAGGAAGATTCCCACGCAGAGATCGCATCATCTAAGTTGTTTTTATTCTTCTGCATCATAACGCCAAACTGCTTGCGAAATGTAAGCCCAAAATTAATTCCATTTATAATGATATTACTTAACTGCCAGTTACCTGATTTACTTTGCGCCATATAAAAGGCGATATCTATCGCAGTGCCATCGTCTGTTTTAAAACCAACATCAACTTTAGTTTCTTTACCTCGCTGATTTGACGCCAATGGTTTAACTTCAATCGCACTCGGATCAAAATCCAACAAAGTAGTGCCGTATGTATTAATGAGTGTCGCTTTCGTCACGCTCGAAAAACGCGATCTCTGATCAGCGCTTGAGCGGCGGTAATATTTCCCCATTACTTTCTTAGCAAAGTCATTGAAATCAATAACCGGATCCAACACCCCAGACACTGTTTCATAAAGTCTTTGCGGGTCTTTCGAAAGCACTTTTTTCTGATCAACAATTTTCGTTTTAAACTGATCAACCACAGCTAACACAGCATCTCTTGCACCCTCATCTGGCGCAGCACTTACACTTTGCACAAAAAAAACAGCGAATAGAGCAAAAAATCTGATCATATGACTCATTGTTCTTCCTCATCTGATTTAAATAAGAACTGACCAATTAAGTTTTCCAGCACGAGCGCAGACTGAGTATCGAAAATTTCGTCACCGTCTTTTAGCGATTCCTCTTCAGCCCCAATGGTTATACCAAGATATTTTTCTCCTAGCAGACCACTGGTTAAAATAGCAATTGAACTGTCTGTTGGGATATTATCGATATCACTGTGAACCGACATTGTCACCAGCCCCATGAAGTATTCTTTATCAAAAGAAATACTCTCGACTTCACCAACCGTCACACCCGCAATCGTAACTTTAGCACGTTCAGTTAAGCCACCTATATCGTCAAAGCGAGCAACAATATTGTACGTATCTTTCTTATCAGAAAACGCTAGACCACTTACTTGTATTGCAAGGTATCCGAACGCAGCAATACCCAACACAATAAAAACACCTACCAAAAGTTCCGTATGTTTATTTCTCATTCCTAAAAATCCCCAAACATTGCCGCAGTTAGAATAAAATCAAGAAATAGGACAGCTAAAGATCCTAGCACTACCGTTCGCGTTGTCGCCTTACCAATACCTTCTGACGTAGGGTCACACTCGAATCCTTGATAAACGGCTATCCATGTAATAGCACAAGCAAAAAAGATTGATTTTATAATGCCGTTAAACACATCGATATCAAAATAGACTGATTGCTGCATCAATGACCAAAATGAGCCATCATAAATACCCAACCAATGAACTGATACTAGCATACCGCCTAAAATACCTGTCGCAGAGAAAATCAAGCAAAGTAGCGGCATACAAATCATACCAGCGATAAACCTAGGCGCGATAACTCGGCGAAGAGGATCAACTCCCATCATTTCATAACTGGATAACTGTTCCGTCGCCTTCATTAAGCCTATCTCGGCCGTTAACGCAGACCCTGCTCTACCCGCGAACAACAATGCAGTAACCACGGGCCCCAACTCACGCAACAAACTCAATGCCAACAATTGGCCCACCGCCTGCTCCGAGCCAAACTTTGCCAATATGGTGTACCCCTGAAGCGCAAGCACCATGCCGATAAAGCACCCAGAAACTATAACAATCACTAAGGACAAAACACCAACGGAATAGACTTGATTGACAAGCAAGCGACAACTTTCATCCCACCTAACAGGTAACCTAGCAAGTGTTTGAAATAGGAATATTCCTGCGCGCCCAATCGACTCCAATTGGTCAAATAACGATTGCCCGACATTTCGTACTTTTTTCAAGTTGAACTCCCTATCAGGTCTCCAGCATAGCTGCACGCTGGAAAATGGAATGGAACAGGGCCATCTGCTTGGCCATTTAGAAACTGAATAACGCGTGCATCATCCGACGCCTTTATTTCTTCAGGTGTTCCTTGAGCAACAACAGTACCACCCGACAGAATACACACATGATCAGATATTGACAGAGACTCTTCAACGTCATGAGAGACGAGAACGGATGTTATACCAACCGCTTTATTTAGTTTTTTGATCAATTCGACAAGCACGCCTTTTGAGATTGGATCTTGCCCAGCGAATGGCTCATCATACATAACAAGCTCTGGATCGAGTGCGATAGCCCGCGCTAGAGCAACGCGACGTGCCATACCACCAGATAACTCCGAAGGCATTAGATCAACCGCCCCCCTCAAGCCCACACTTTGCAACTTCATTAAAACAATATCTTTAATAATGTCATCCGGAAGGTCCGTGTGCTCCTCCAAGGGAAAGGCAACGTTTTCATAGACAGACATATCACTAAACAGCGCCCCACTTTGAAACAACATGCCAATTTTCTTACGTGTGTCATACAAAGCAGAACGATTGGCTTTATGAATATCTACGCCATCAACCAACACTGAGCCTTGATCTGGATGGAGTTGAGCGGCGATTAAACGCAACAGTGTCGTTTTCCCTGTGCCACTCGGCCCCATAACGGCGGTTATTTTTCCACGAGGAATGTTAATAGACACTCCTTCATAAATCGCTCTCTCTCCACGAGTAAACGATAGATTGCTAATTTGAACGTAAGCGTTTTTCACGACTTTTATACTTCCATTTAAATCTATTGTACAAATAGTAGCATTCGCCCTCCCCAAATTAAACGCTATAACTATTATGTTGTTTGTTTTATAAAGGATCGCGCACGTCAAGTCTTGAATTTAGTTGGTAAACCACATTAAATGGAGCACTTTGCTATCCATGGAATAAAAGATATATGTTTTTGTTTGCTGCGGCGCTCGTAACTGGCCTTATTTTATTAGTATTAAGCTCAGATAAGTTTATCGAACATGCGGCACTTGTCGCCGAAAAATTAAATGTTAGCCCAATTATAATTGGTGTAACGCTCGTCGCCCTAGGAACCTCTGCCCCTGAGATGGTTGTGTCGGCCACCGCCGCACTAGATAATGCACCAGGGATAGCGATTGGTAACGTCCTAGGATCAAATATAGCCAATGTTGCCTTAGTATTAGGTGCAACACTTTTTTTCTCGTCCATTCCAATTGCGGGAACGCTCGTAAAAAAGGAGATACCTCTCGTTGTCGCCATCACACTGATAGCAGGCGCTCTGTTTTACGATGGGCACCTCTCCAAAGTGGACGGCTTAATACTGATTGCTTCATTTGTTATTGCTTTAATTATCTTACTTAAGGGTACGAAAGACGGTGAAGACGAGCTCACAGAAGATTTACCTGAAGATGACGGTAAGAGTGTCTGGTACTCATTGCTTATGGCGACATTAGGTCTCGCAGTATTAATTATTTCATCAAAAATATTGGTATGGGGAGCGGTCGGAATTGCGACACTAATGGGAATAAGCGAACTTGTTATAGGCTTGACCATTGTCGCAATCGGCACAAGCTTGCCTGAATTAGCCGCTTCGATTACAAGCGTTAAAAAAGGTCATCATGATATTGCCATTGGCAATGTATTAGGATCAAACCTATTCAATTTGGCAACCGTATTACCAATGCCAGCGATCCTAGCCCCAGGATTGCTAAACGAAGAGGTGTTAAATCGCGATTATTGGTGGGTTTTAGGACTTACCCTTACATTAACACTTCTTGTCCTTGTATACTCTCGCACTAGATCTAAAGAAGTTCCTCGCTGGATTGGCTTCCCCTTGTTGGGCAGCTATGCAATCTACTTATATACTCTAATTGCATATAGCTAATTAATTATGAATATACTTTCGTCTAAAGACTGGGCAAAAAAGCTCCTTATTCTTTTAGCAATAGCGGCGTCTGCAACGGCATTCTTTTGGTATGGGGCGTCGCCGACTCTGACACTCGTCTCAACAGACGAACTTTCCGACTCCCCTGACTATTTTTTAGAAAATGTCACGTCAAGAGAATATACCATTGATGGAAAGTTGGAACAGACGATCAAGACATCAAAATTGAGTCATTTCAACTCAAACAAACAAACAGAAGCAATATCACCAAAAATAGAAACGGTTACAAATGATATCGCTTGGTACGCTGAGGCAGACTTTGGAAAACTAAATGACGCCAACAAAGATATATTACTAACCTCCAATGCATTCGTAACCCGAAAAGACAGCACAACAACATCCAACCGCTTAAATGCAGATTCAATTCACTACAATGATGTCGACAAGTCGCTGATCAGCCTTGGAAATGCGGAACTCATTACACAGCAAGGCATAACAAAAGCGGACACCATTCGCTCATTCGTAGACCTTGAAACTGCTCAATTTAAAGGAAACGTATCTGGACATTATGAACAAGCTACTCAAAATCAATAAGGTCACCTTGTTTCTAACAGTAAGCGCTTGTTTAAGTGCTAGCTCAAACTACGCTTTAGAAAGCGACACTAGCCAACCTCTTGAAATCCAAGCGGATGAAGCATTTTACGATCAGAAAGCGGGCGAAGCCACCTACAAAGGCGACGTTCTAATAAAACAAGGCACGATCGAAATAAAAGCAGACTTTCTAAAGGTGTTTACCGACCCAGCCACCAACACTTTTAGCTCTTTACAGGCCACTGGCACACCAGCGAGATTCACGCAGCAATTAGACGAGGCCGGAAACAGAGTAACAAGTCGCGGAGATCAGATCGACTACATTACAGATGGACGCTTAGAAATTAATGGCAAAGGCTATTTAAAGCGAGGGTTAGATGAAATAGATGCGGATTTCATCCTCTATATGATGAAAAATGAAACCTTTACCGCAGAAAACAGAGGCAATGGACGAGTAAAAATGACTTTGCAACCAGCTCAAGAGAAGAGTGAATAATGGCAATATTGGAAGCCAAACATCTCGCTAAGGCGTACAAAAAACGAAAAGTTGTGCTCGATGTGTCACTGTCCGTCGAATCTGGACAAGCAGTTGGCCTGTTAGGTCCAAACGGCGCGGGCAAAACGACCTGTTTCTATATGATTGTTGGCATGGTAGCAAATGATGCTGGAGGAATATTCATCGATGGCCTGGATGTAACTAAGGATGCGATGCACGCGCGCGCGCAAAAAGGCATTGGCTATCTCCCTCAAGAAGCATCTATCTTTAGAAAAATGTCTGTTGAAGACAACATTGCAGCCATTATAGAAACTAGAAAAACACTGACTAAACAAGAACGAAGCGACTTACTAGAAAAATTGCTTGAAGAATTTCATGTTACTCATATTAGAAAGAATTTAGGCATGGCTCTCTCGGGTGGAGAGCGACGAAGGGTAGAAATCGCACGCGCACTGGCAATGAACCCTAAATTCATTTTACTTGATGAACCTTTTGCTGGTGTCGACCCTATATCGGTCGGCGACATTAAGCAAATCATAAAACACCTCACAGACAGCGGCATTGGTGTTTTAATTACCGACCACAATGTTAGAGAAACGCTAGACATTTGCGACAAGGCTTACATTGTAGGAAATGGACACATCATCGCCTCAGGAAATGCAGATGACGTTATTAACAATGAACAAGTAAAAAAAGTCTACCTAGGCGACGACTTCAAGCTTTAAGCTCTTATTTTTCAAATAAAAAGGGAGTAATATGCATAACGCGTTCCATAAAAGAAGAGTTGCTCCATGAAGCAGTCATTACAGCTAAAAATCGGTCAGCAGTTAACTATGACTCCACAGTTGCAGCAAGCGATACGCTTACTTCAACTCTCAACTATTGACCTGCAACAGGAAATACACGATTTTCTGGAATCTAACCCACTTCTTGAACTAGATGAAGACGAGAGTGCAGCTGCAGCGTCATCAGAATCCAGCAATCAAACCGAAAAAAAAGCAGAGAGCGACACTAACTCAGAAGAAGCAAGAGTAGAGTCTGAATGGACGGAAAGTATCCCTGAAGAACTCTCTATCGACAGTAGTTGGGACGACACGTATCAAAATACAGCAGCGGCCTCTGACGCACCTTTATTTGATGGTGATTTCGACTTAGACAGTAGAAATTCTGAATCCGAAAATATACAAGACCATCTAATATGGCAACTAAACCTTACTCATATTTCTGATAGAGACATTGAAATTGCATATGCTTTAATTGAATGCGTTCAACCCGATGGCTACCTATCGATCAGCGTGCAAGAAGTCTTTGAATCCCTTGCCTCTGAACTTGAAGACTTAGAGCTCGATGAAGTTGTCGCTGTCCAACATCGCGTCCAACGATTTGACCCCGTTGGCGTTGCGTCGCAAGACCTAAGAGAATGTCTATTAGTCCAACTGGAAGGCTTTCACAATCACCAATTGTTTAAACCCGCCCATAACGTTATCGATAACTATTTACCACTTCTCGGGAATCGCGACTTTGCCCAGCTATGTAGGAAAACACGCTTAAAGGAAGAGGCGCTTAAAGACGTTATCGCGCTTATACAACAACTAAACCCAAAACCCGGCTCGACAATTGACACCTCAGACACTGACTATGTTATTCCTGATGTTTCAGTAAAAAAGAAAAATGGTATTTGGCAAGTTGAACTAAACAATGATGCGCTACCACCAGTAAAGATCAACGAAACCTATTCAGCAATGGCAAACAAGTCAGCGTCTTCGGAAGACGTAAACTACATAAAGACCTCGCTACAGGAAGCCAAGTGGTTTATAAAAAGCCTTCAAAGTAGAAATGAAACCCTACTAAAGGTCGCCAGCTGTATCGTAAATAGGCAGATCGAATTCTTCGAGTATGGCGAAGAGGCAATGAAACCGATGGTACTCCATAACGTGGCAGAAGAAGTCGGAATGCATGAATCAACAATATCTCGTGTCACAACTCAAAAATACATGCATACTCCTAAAGGTATCTTTGAGCTCAAATATTTCTTTTCGAGTCATGTTAATACAAGCTCTGGCGGAGAATGCTCCTCAACGGCTATTCGTGCCATGATTAAAAAGCTTATTGCAGAAGAACCGGCTAAAAAGCCTCTTAGTGACAATAAGCTAGCTACGATACTTGCCGAGCAAGGAATACAAGTTGCGAGACGTACCGTCGCAAAATATCGCGAGGCGATGAACATCCCTCCTTCCAATGAACGAAAGCGCCTTATTTAAGGTAGGTCATATCAACAATGTCTTTAGAAAAATTAGTCAATAGTGAGCTGGTTTTTGCTAATCAACCAATTGCCAGCAAAAAAAGAGTTCTGGAATTTTTAGCCGAGGCTATTGGGGCGAGGCTGCATTGTGAGTCAGAAGCAGTCTACGATGCGCTTTTAGCAAGAGAGAAGCTCGGCAGTACTGGCGTCGGAGCCGGAATAGCAATTCCGCACTGTAGATTTGAACAAGCAAATCATGCTGCCCTTGTTGTTATGTCTCTAGAAAAACCCATTGATTACGACTCAATAGACAGACAACCCGTTGATTTAATATTTGCACTGATAGCCCCTCCTAACGAATGCGAGGGACATCTTAAGACGTTATCTCAAATTGCAGAAATGGCACAATCTCCAGATAAATTAAAGAGACTACGTGATACTACAACAAACGAAGAATTGATAACCTCATTTCTACAACAAGTATAAGGGCGACTGCCATGCAGGAAAAGACCGTCACTATTGTAAACAAACTAGGCTTACATGCTCGGGCAGCCAGTAAACTGGTTGAAACAACGACTCGCTTTTCGTGCGATATTACCATCGAAAAAGATGGTCGAAACGTAGACGGAAAAAGCATCATGGCTATGATGATGCTGGCGGCTAGTAAAGGAACAGATTTAAAAATAAAGGCGAACGGCGATGATGAAATAGACGCTATGGACGCAATCGTCGAGGTCATTGCTAATCGATTCGGCGAAGCGGAGTAAGCCCACTACATGACTGAGCAAACCACTCAAGAACACCTCCAGACAGTAAATGAATCACTTGAGTCTGGAACAACGATGCAAATCCGGTATTTGCTCAATGGTGCTCTACCCGCTCAGGATGTAGCAAGACTTCTAGAATCTTCTCCACCAAAAGAACGTAAGCTGCTTTGGGACCTAATCGACGATAAGAACGAAGGTGAGGTTCTTCAATATTTAAGTGAAGACATCAGTGCTCAGTTCATGAAAACAATGGATACGGAACGACTTGTTGCCGTATCTGAACAGTTTGAGCACGACGATTTAACCAATATTCTTCAACATTTACCTGAGACTCTTGTAAAAGAAGTTCTCGCGTCAATGACAGCGCAAAATCGCGCCCGTGTAGAAACCCTGCTGAGTTATTCTGAAGACTCCGCAGGCGGACTCATGAACACGGACACCATTACGATCCGACCCAATATAACGGTCGATATCGTTTTTCGTTTTTTACGACGACACCAAGAACTGCCTGACATGACTGATAATCTATTAATCGTCAGTCGATCGGACAAATTTCTAGGCACCTTACCTCTCACAAAACTATTAGTCGCAGACACCTCTTCTACTGTTCGCGAAATAATGGAAACGGAAACGACCACAATCACTTCGGACATGCCTGCCAGCGAAGTAGCTCAGCTTTTCGAAAAATTAGACTTGGTCTCAGCGCCAGTGATTGATCCAGAGACAAAAAAACTATTGGGACGAATTACAATCGATGATGTCGTTGATGTCATTCGAGACGAAGCTGAGCACTCTATGCTATCGATGGCAGGTTTAGAGGATGACGAAGACACGTTCGCTCCCATTTTAAAAACAACTCGGCGACGCGCTGTATGGCTCGGAGTCAATTTAGTCACCGCTTTCATTGCTTCTTACGTTATAGGACTGTTTCAGGACACGTTAGATCAAATCGTAGCGCTCGCCATTCTAATGCCAATAGTAGCCAGCATGGGCGGAATCGCTGGTTCACAGGTTTTGACTTTGGTTATTCGAGGAATCGCCCTAAATCAAATCGGTGCAACCAATACAGGGTGGCTACTCAATCGAGAGATTGTGGTCGGAGCCCTCAACGGGATATTATGGGCAACCGTTATCGCAGCAATGACAGCTCTTTGGTTTGACAATCTCCAGATAGCCTATATCATTGCCGCAGCAATCATTATCAATCTATTATTTGCCGCCATCACGGGAACCATGCTCCCCGTCATTCTAAAGAAACTAGGCGTTGACCCAGCACTTGCGGGAAGCGTAATTCTTACAACAGTGACCGATGTCGTCGGCTTCTTATCATTCTTAGGTTTAGCAACTTTATTTTTAGTGTAAATACAATGACAGAATTTGAACAATACGACGAGTTTGACGACGAAAACTATAAGAGCAAAACTCAGATCAAGCGAGAAATGGAAGCGCTTCAGGACCTCGGTAAGCAACTGGTCGCTCTGAGCAAATCACAAAGAGCAAAAGTCCCCATGTCCGAAACCATGCGAGACGCACTGGATGAGGCAGACCGAATCAAACAGAGAGAAGCGCAACGCCGCCATCTTCAATATATTGGTAAAGTGATGCGCAGCGAGGATCATGAAGCGATTCAACATCGAGTTGATCTTTTTGATACCACCTCAGCACTGCATAACAAGCTATTTCATCAACTTGAAGCAACACGAGATCAATTGATTAATGCAGATAGTAGTCAAGAAGTATTCAAAAAATACATTGAAGAAAACCCTGATGTCGACATCCAGCAATTTCGTCAACTTATAAGACAATCTCAAAAAGAAGCGGAACAAGGCAACAAAACAACCAGTAAGAAAAAGCTTTTCAAACTATTACGCGAGATACAAGAGAAGAAGCTCAATCTATAGATTACTAGCCACTAGATTTAAATACACCTAGAATCAGCACAAAACGCATTTCAAGGTGTATTTAATCTATTTTACCTGCACTTTCAGACCACTACATCAAACACTACACAAAAGAAACACGCTAAATACGCCTATGAAGCAAACATGGCATTTTTTCTCTAACTACCTTCAAAACATCTAAATCAAGCACCTCTAACAGCTCACCAGGCTCTTCTCCTAGCTCACTAACAACCTCACCCCAAGGATCAATCAATTGCGAATGACCATAGGTTTGACGTGTTTCAGTATGCCAGCCACATTGATTTAAACCTAAAATATAGCACTGATTTTCAATTGCCCTAGCACGCAATAACGCTTGCCAATGCGCCTTACCCGTCTGATAAGTGAATGCAGCCGGAACAACAATCAACTCAGCACCTTTTTGAGCCAATTCACGAAAAAGCTCAGGAAACCTCAGGTCATAACATATAGATAAGCCCACCTGCACTCCAGCAATATTCACAACGACCGAAGTTAAATCGCCAGGCTCTATATAATCAGACTCTCGATATTGACCCGCTTTATCCGATACTGCGGCATCGAACAGATGTATTTTGTCATACCGCGCACACTGCACCCCAGTGTCATCAAATAAAATACTCGATTGACGAACCCTGCCTCTTGGCATTTGGGAGCCGTCATATCTCGTAGCCTTGGGATGAGAGCCAATTAAAATAGGCAAACTATATTGCTTCGCTAAACCAGAGATGCTGCTCAACAACCCTAATTCGAGCTCTTCATCAGCAACCACTTTAAGCTTCCGACCAGAGAACAACAGAACATTTTCAGGTAACACGACAAGATCCGCACCTTGCTGCGCAACTTTTGCTACTGCTGCTTTAACATACTCTAAATTGGAGGCTATATTTGCAGTGCTGGTCATTTGAATTCCGGCAATACGCATCACTTATACCTCGATCAATTTGGTTTGAATTTGACAGGTTCAACATTGGGATCAGAAAATGGCCCCACGATCGAATACTGAACACTTGTTACTTTAGATATCTGCTTACCTATAAGCTTATCCGTAATAAAAAGCAGCCCAGCTATTTGAGGTGTCGCAAGTAAAAAACCAGCGATGGGCAATGTGCTTGAAATTGGAAGTGTAATAGTCAATCTCTCATCTAACGTTTCATCAATTAAATTAGCACTGCCATTTAGCTCAATTTCAGCGGTTGGCGCGCTCACTGTAACTGGCTCCGTGGTTTTTAACTGCCCATTATTTAAGGTCAACAACCCTTTGAAAGAGTCGAAAGGTAAACCTGGAGCATAGAGATCTGAAAAATCAAACGTCAAGCGCCTAGCCAACGTATCAATATTAAATATCCCCAACACCCTCAAAAAGGGCGGAAGCTGATCAACTTGATTAAAGTTACCATCTTCAACGTCAAACTTTATACGCCCAGATAACGTCTCTCTGTCGAAGTCAAACGGTGTCCCTTGCCACGCCAAAGCAATATCAAATTGATAGTCATCAGACTTAATAAAAGGAACATCCGAGAACTTCCTCGTTATTTCCTCAGCCTTATTACCCGTTAACTTTAAAGACAGCTCTACACTACTCTCTTCGCCAGTTTCCTGCCAATACAAGCTACCGTCAACGCTACCATTATCAAGTTGGGTGACTATAGGGCTTACTTTTACACGCCCACCGCCAAGTCGATTGATCTGTAAATTCCAATCACCTAACGGCTGCTGATTTAGATAAAACTCATCTAAGATAAGCGTCACATTTGGAACTTGGCGAGCGCTAAGGAAAGCACCTTGCTCGGCGCTCGTGTCAGATGATTTATCTGACGTATTCCAACTCAAAAAGCCAAAATGAAAAACAGGACCATGTTGGTTTGAAGACCAACGCAACTCCATTTCATCAGAGTTCACAAAGACAGTATCGGCGGCGGAGGCAGTACGATGATCGATCTTAACATTGTTCAATATATTAAGTTCATTCACAATAACCTGATCGAGCACCACATCAAGCCCTTTCAACCATGTTGGCTTCGTTAACTGAATAGGTGTATCAACATTGGAATCAGTACCAGAGCCTGGCATTATATCGGACATGGCATCACTCCATTCAGGCACACTGATACTGTGGAGCCGCCCTTGTATATACACCCCTTTATTTAACGCCATGTCGTCAACTGACTGATCTATTCCAATATTTGCCCCAACCAACTCATTATTGGATAAAGCCATCTCTGCCGTTACAAAATCATTGTAATTAACATCAATAATGACATCATCCTGATGAAATTTGAGATCAACCTTTGCAAAAGCTTCACTCCCCTTTGCCTTATCCATAGGGGAAGGCAGCGATAACTCTAATTGATCAAGGGATGAGTAGATATCCAAATCGATTTGATTGGATTGCGATTTATTAATACTAAAACTACCTTGGTATGTCGCATTTCCATCGATTTTACTTATTACCGCTTGTGACAACCCTCTCCACTGAGCCAACTCTCTCGCTTTATAGGTGCCTTTCAGCTCACCAGCAATAGCGAGCTCACCGTCGCGAACGTAATCCGACAACAACTCGATGTCAGTCCTTCCACCTAAGCTATCAACAACAAGGTGAGAATCGTGAAGACCCTCTTTTGAACTAAAGGAAAGCACCCCCTCTATAACTCGCCCCTCAAAATTAAGGTCACGAATATAAATATCATTGTCTTTGAATGACAAATCGACATCCACAATCGGTGCATTCTCCCCAGATAGAGGAACCGATACCGAAAACTGTCCCGCCACCTCACCGCGCAAACTCCAATCATCAAACGCCTTCAATACACGATCATTTAACGGTGTTGCGCGCAACGAGGTAAGCACTTTATCAGCATCATCTTTAACGCTGCCTTTAATATTAATCCAACGAGCCTTACCTGACGAAATAGGCACAGCAACGAGTAAGTCCGAAATATCAAGGTCGCCAAACTTCGCCGATTCAACATCAACATTCACGGAGTCATTTTGAATATTTAGTACGGCCTTAGTATTTCTAGCCACTGGCCAGTCATTGGCAAACTTGATATCCAAACCTTCAGTTTCTAATTCTAATCGTATCTGTGGGTCAGCATGTTGCAGTGTAGTTTGAACGACCACCCCCGTTTCCAACACTCTCCCGTTCGACAAAGAGACCTTTATCCACTCCTTTAAATCCGAGGTAAGACCCCGCTTAGGTATATAATCCAATCTATCTTGTGTAGGAATGTTGCGCCCTGATATATTGAGAACCATCCAATCCTCGTCATTTGGACGCACCTCTAAGCGGAATTCACCACCGATATCAGCACCATGTCTACTGACACTAAGATCCGTGCCGACGACCGTCGTTCTCTTATCTTGCGTACGCCATTCAACAAGCCCTTCCAGCGCATCAGTCTCCCAACTTATGTCATAGACCTCATTAAACTGCAGGGTGGAATTTAGCGCTTGATATTGGATATACCCGTTCGTTTCAGTCAGACTAAATATAGCGTTTAGGTGATTTACTTTTGGAATCCCCCTAAAACCGACTACAGCAACGTCTTCAAGATTGCTTATATATTGAAAATGCTGATGCCGATCACCCCATATTCTTACCGAAGCATTTTTTAGGTAACCTTGCCCTTCCAACCCTTTTATAAGCTTTGAGGCCATCCACGATTCTGGCAAAAACTTTACGCCAACAGCACTCGCAAACTGAGCATCCAGCTCATCAAATAACAATAGTGCTCGCTTTTCATCGAGGTCATAATCAAATGTTAGATTCGTTCTAGGAAGTACCTCCAAACCTGTAAAACTTGGCACCATGTTCGAAACAGAAATACGAAGATCATTAGACGCACGTCGATATTGGGTATAAAAGTCACCTTGCACGCCTAATGAAGAGCCATCGTTACCATTTACTACTAAACGACTAGGTATAAACCGCAATGACCAAGAAGAATCAGGCACATAGGCAAACCACGCCTCTCCCCCAACTTTCACTTGATCAAGAAACGTAAATCGCTCACTCTCAATCCACTCCAAAGATGCCACTTGCTCTGGAATTCTTGCATACACGTCCACTTTTCCGGAACCAAACCCAGCAAAAGACTCCTTAATTCTTGCTTTCAGTTTTATTGGCGTTATTTGATCATTAACAAAAACCTCGGCCTGCCCCATCGTACGATCGGCGTATTCACGTATTACAAATGTTGGGATACGAAGCATTTGAGAATCAAAGTTTTCACTTGTTAACGATATCTTCGAGTCATTAATGATCCATTGCTTCTGGCTTGATAAATAATCAATCACTCGCTCCGCAACGACTTCAGGGTCAGACACGGAATCAGGCGAAGCATTCGAATTAAAGCCAACAAGACCGATCTTACCGTGCGACTCTTTGAGGTGAAGGGAAAGCCCATTTACGCGCACATTACGAAACTGAGGAGAAAGAGTAAGCAGGGACTTAAAGGTATCGAAGGACAGAGCGACTTGATCAACAGAAGCAACTGCTTCGCCGCTTACGGTACTAATACCTAACTTTGAAATGTTAATCGATATATCAATACCATTTAGGCTCCCGCCAAACGTTTCGATTTGAACGGGCAACCCAATGATTTGACTAATATTGCTTTCTATTTGAGGGCGGTAACGATCTGCTAAAGGTAAAAGCTGCTTTACGCTAACAACAATGGCAGCGAGCACGACGACAAAGCCGACGGCCGACCACCATAGCAAATTCACAATCCATCGAGAAACATTTTTCACCTCTTTACCCTCTGGATCACCTCAATACGACATCATATTGATCCTGCGTATAAACAGGGTCAACCTGGAATCGAATTGTTTTACCTATAAAAGCTTCCAACTCAGCGACTGCAACACTCTCTTCGTCTAAGAAACGCTCAACGACCGAACTCGAAGCCAACACAGTATACGTTTGAGAGTTATATGCACGATCGGCACGAAGAATCTCTCTAAACACTTCATAACATACCGTCTCAGGCGTCTTTACCAAGCCACTACCACGGCAAGCTCGACATGGCTCACACAAAACCTGACCTAGGCTTTCTCGCGTTCTTTTACGCGTCATTTCGACTAACCCTAGCTCAGACACACCCGTGATTTTCGTTTTTGCGTGATCCACTTCAAGTATTTTTTCCAACATGCGAAGAACCTGACGCTTATGCTCTTCATCCTCCATGTCGATAAAATCGATGATTATAATTCCACCAAGATTACGTAACCTAAGCTGTCGACCAATAGCCGTCGCTGCCTCTAAGTTGGTCTTATAAATGGTCTCTTCTAAGTTTCGTGTGCCGACATACGCCCCAGTATTGACATCGATGGTTGTCATTGACTCAGTTTGTTCGACTAACAAATACCCTCCAGACTTCAATGACACTTTTCGGTCTAAAGCCCTTTGAATCTCATCTTCGACACTATAAAGATCAAATATCGGGCGCTCACCAGGATAATACTCAATATGATTGGAAAGTTCTGGAATGAAATCGTCAGCAAATGATCTAAGTTTGGCAAAATTTTCTTTAGAATCGATCTTGATTTTTTCGGTTGTCAGGCTAATAAGGTCACGCATTGTCCTTAAATGAAGCGGTAAATCTTCGTAAATAACCGACGGAGCTTTAGCGCTCTTCATCCTCTTTTTGACGGACTGCCATAACCGCGTGAGAAACTTAATATCCGAAAGAATCTCTTCTTCTCCAGCCTTCTCTGCAGCGGTCCGTAGAATATAGCCGCTTGTTTCATCTGCATCCGTCAAGGCTTTAGACACAAGCGACTTCAGGCGCTCTCTCTCACTTTCATCTTCAATACGCTGACTTACACCGACATGTGCTTGGTCAGGCATATACACCAAATATCTTGAAGGAATAGACAAGTGAGTGGTTAGACGAGCACCTTTGGTACTAATTGGGTCCTTCGTAACCTGAACAACGAGCGATTGACCTTCTCGCAAATAGTCGCCTATTTGATCACTGGGATTAACCGCATCACGGTCAGCAATCTCGGAAACGTGTATAAATGCAGCCCGCTCTAAACCAATATCAACAAAAGCGGCCTGCATACCTGGTAAAACTCTGACAACTTTACCTTGATATATGTTACCTACAATACCTTTGCGACTAGAACGCTCAATATAGACTTCTTGTAACACGCCATTTTCGACTAATGCTACCCGTATCTCCATTGGCGTTACATTAATGAGAACATCTTCACTCATCGTTATTCTCCTGAAAAATTTGAACACCAAATTCATTTAAACGTTTAGCGGTTTCGAAAAGCGGCAAACCAACAACAGCGGAATACGAACCGGACATAGACTTAACGAAGCTAGCTCCAATACCTTGAATAGCATATGAGCCCGCTTTATCTATCGGCTCACCAGTACGCCAATACAACTCAATCTCCACATCGGAGATATTCCTAAACTCTACGTTCGTTGTAACAACATCTGTCACCACTCTTTGTAAGCGAGAATCGCAAATACATAACGACGTCATAACGTCATGAGAGCGATTAGCAAGCAAGCGCAGCATCCTTTTAGACTCATCAAGATCATCAGGTTTCCCTAAAATTTCACCGTCTATTACGACACTCGTATCCGATGCAATAATAATGGCATTTGAGTCTATGTTGAGCTTATCAGCAATTGAAAAGGCCTTCTCTTTTGCTACTCTTGCAACATACTCTTTAGGTAGCTCTAGCGCTAATGGCGTCTCATCAATATCGGCAGGCATCACGTCAAATGAGCCGACAAACGTACCAAGTAGCTCTTTGCGCCTAGGGGATGCGGATGCGAGGATAATCATTATAATTCCTAACTAATAGAATAGAGTCGACGAATACTTCTCAGCACCACGAAAGACCAAGGCCATAAAAAGCCGGTAATAATCGCTGGCATAAATATCATTAGAGTCGGTTCAGCATTGCCAACATAGTGATCCAACCAAAAATTAACCAGTTGATTGATACTAACAAGCAAAAATATAAAGACACCTTGCTGCCAACGCATGTACATACGAAGCCTTTGATAAAACAATGCACAAGCATAAGCAATGATGACATACGTTAAAGAGTGCTGACCAATTATACCACCTTGCAATAGGTCAACCATCAGCCCAAGAAACCACGCCACTCCTACACCTACTTTATAAGGCAACGCTATTACCCAGTATAGTACGACAAGTAGTGCCCATTCTGGGCGAAACCAAACAAGATCATCGGGAAAAGGAAGAGCTTCGAGCATTAACGCGACAATAAAGGTCAATAGAAAAATAAAGCTAGATTTCATTGTCTCTTTAGCTCCGGACGATCAATTAGCATAACATGGCGACTGCGACCTAGCTGAGCCAATGGAACAACATCAATCTCAGAGTAAGGATTCCCTGCAACATGCTTGACGGAGCGCACAACACCAACTGGATAACCAATGGGAAAACGTTTATCGAGCCCTGACGTAGTCAGTATATCGCCTTTCTTAATATCGGCCGTATGCGGCACACTCATTAGCTCCATGCGCTTCAGATCACCCGTACCACGAAGCACACTTCGAAGCCCAGTACGAGCAAGCTCTACAGGAACAAAGTGACTAGCGTCGGCTATTAAGAGAACGCGACTAGTATAAGCGGCGGTCTCTACCACTTGACCTAAGACCCCTGTTGCATCTAAAACAGGTTGTCCAACATAAGCCCCAGAGGAGAACCCTTTGTCAATTAATACCTTATGGCTGTAGGCGTTCTGATCAAAGCCTATTACTTCCGCCATAACGACTTTCTCGTCTACACGCTGCGAAGCATCAAGTAACTCACGCAGGCGCACATTTTCAGCACGAAGCGCATTAAGTTTTTGCAACTTACTGCGTAATATCAACAGCTCTTCATTTAGCCCTTGATTTTCCAGCACCAAGTCTTCACGACTTTCTAAATGATCGCCTGCCCAACTTAGCATCTGCTTAGGCGCATTAACCACAAGCTGTATGGGCGTGACTAACCAAGTAAAATAAGGACGAACCGTTGTAAAAGCATGATAGTGAGCATCTGCCACTATCATGCCAATGGACAAAGCGGCCAACATAAAAAACCTTACGCCGGAGACCTTACCCGTGAAGAAAAATGAGTTTTTAATAGCAGACCCCTAATTTACAGACTATTCATTATCCGCTGTAAATAACTCAGATGCATGCTTATCCATCATTTCTATTGCAAGACCACCGCCTCTGGCGACACAAGTCAACGGATCGTCAGCAACAATAACAGGCAACCCTGTTTCCTCACTGATTAAACGATCGATCTCACGTAACAACGCACCACCACCGGTCAATACTAGACCTGTTTCACCAATATCAGCAGCAAGCTCTGGAGGAGACTGTTCAAGCACACCTTTGACCGCTTGAACAATTTGCGCCAATGGCTCTTGCAGCGCATCCAGTATTTCCGTGCTTCGCAATGTAAACGAGCGAGGAATACCTTCGGCAAGATTTCGACCACGAACGTCGATTTGAAGCTCCTCTCCCGTATGGTATGCCATGCCAATCTCAGTTTTTATACGCTCTGCCGTAGCATCACCAATCAAACTACCATACTGACGTCGCACATACGTTGTAATCGCTTCATCAAATCGGTCACCACCGACTCGAATAGACTCGCGAGTAACAATGCCGTTAAGAGAGATAATTGCAATTTCCGTGGTACCACCGCCGATATCAATAACCATTGAGCCAGACGCTTCAGCAACAGGTAGCCCTGCCCCGATCGCCGCAGCCATTGGCTCTTCAATAATATACACTTCCCTTGCACCTGCACCCAACGCGGATTCTTTAATGGCTCTTCGTTCAACCTGAGTCGACTTACAAGGCACACACACCAATACGCGAGGGCTTGGTTTTAATAAGCTATTTTCGTGCACTTTAGAAATAAAGTACTGCAACATTTTTTCGGTAACATGAAAATCTGCGATGACACCATCCTTCATAGGGCGAATCGCTGTAATATTGCCCGGTGTACGACCCAACATACGTTTGGCGTCTACACCTACTGAGGCTACCGTTTTCTGATTTCCATTGTGACGAATCGCAACCACTGAGGGTTCGTCAAGCACAATACCGCGATCGCGTACATAGATAAGGGTATTTGCCGTTCCTAGATCAATCGACAAATCGCTTGAGAACATTCCCCTGATTTTCTTAAACATGAATTCCTACACCCTGAACAAAAAAACGATATGAACAGCGACAAAATGTACCAACCAGCGGTCATTTGAGCAAGGTGATTCCACTATGATTACGTAATAAATGTGTTCTATTTCTTTGTTTATTCGATTTTTTTTGTTTCTTGGGATTAATAACCAGTTTTTCATTACTAGATCTTTCTCGTATACGCAGATGCGGATACAATAAAAAGTATTTTTCAAACGTAAAATAAATTAGGTGGATCATGTCCCTAGAGAAACAAGACGTGCAAAAGATTGCACATCTGGCGCGCTTATCACTTAGCGATCAGGATGCAGAAGAATATCAGCACTCATTATCCAGCGTGCTTGATTTAGTAGAACAAATGCAGTCAGTCGATACAGATGGAGTTGAACCCCTTTCTAATCCACTAGAGGCGACCCAAAGACTGCGTGAAGACGTCGTGACTGAACAAGATCGTCGAGAGGCATTTTTATCCAACGCCCCTCAGACTGAGTCTGGCTTATTTCTAGTACCGCAAGTTATCGACTAATTAGAGTACCTATAAATGATTGATCAAAACATCCGATCTCTCGCGCAGAAACTGCGCAAAAAAGAGCTTTCAAGCGTTGAGTTAACGCAAGACTACCTAAAACGCATCAACGAAATTGATCCGCAGTTCAACAGCTTTATTACGGTCACCGATGAGCTAGCATTGGCGCAAGCACAAGCCGCAGACAACGCAATTGCAAACGGAGAGACCTCTCCGCTGACTGGCATTCCTGTTGCCCACAAAGACCTATTTTGTACCGAAGGCGTACTTACAACATGCGCCTCAAAAATTCTCCATAATTTTGTACCTCCATATGAGTCGACTGTCACCGCACGCATTAAAGCAGCTGGCGCCGTCGCACTAGGAAAAACAAATATGGACGAGTTTGCAATGGGCTCATCCAATGAAAACAGCTACTTTGGCGCAGTAAAAAACCCTTGGAATATCAATACTGTTCCCGGAGGTTCTTCTGGCGGCTCCGCAGCAGCTGTTGCAGCAGGACTCTGTGTTGCCGCGACAGGCACAGATACCGGCGGCTCTATTCGCCAACCTGCGTCATTTTGCGGCATCACCGGCTTAAAACCCACTTACGGCCGAGTCTCTCGCTTTGGCATGATTGCCTATGCATCTAGTCTTGATCAAGCTGGCCCTATGGCACGAAGCGCCGAGGACTGCGCGTACTTATTGCAGTCTTTTGCAGGTTTCGATACAAACGACTCAACCAGCTCCGAGACAGCCACAGAAGGTTATCTTGCGTCCATAGACTCACCATTAGCAGGCTTAAAAATTGGCCTTCCTAAAGAATATTTCGGTGACGGCTTAGACTCTGACGTTGCACAGGTCATCATGGATGCAGTGAAAGAATTTGAAAAATTGGGCGCTACCGTCCAAGAGATCTCACTCCCTAACCTAAACCTTAGCATTCCTTCTTACTACGTCATCGCGCCATCTGAAGCCTCTTCAAACCTTTCCCGCTTCGACGGTGTTCGATACGGGCACCGCTGTGAAGACCCTAAAGACCTGCTTGATATGTATATGCGCACTCGCTCCGAAGGGTTCGGTAAAGAAGTACAAAAGCGCATCATGGTTGGCACCTATGCACTGTCTGAAGGTTACTACGACGCCTATTACGTAAAAGCTCAGCGCATACGCCGACTTATCAAAGAAGACTTTGTTAAAGCCTATCAAGAAGTCGATGTTATTATGGGGCCCGTAGCACCAACGACCGCCTTTGGCCTAGGTGAAAAAACAACAGACCCAGTAGCAATGTATCTGGAAGATATTTATACATTATCGGTCAACCTTGCTGGCATCCCAGCCATGTCTGTTCCTGCAGGCTTCAGCAACGGCATGCCAGTTGGCCTACAAATCATGGGCAATTATTTTGACGAAGCCAAACTACTTAACGTCGCACACAAATTCCAGCAAGCGACTGACTGGCACACTCAAACCCCTAGCTTAGTAAAAGGAGCCTAAACATGAACTGGGAAGTCGTAATCGGCCTAGAGATTCATGCTCAATTGGCGACAAAATCGAAACTATTCTCTGGCGCCGCGACCAGCTTTGGCGCCGAGCCAAACACCAACACAACACTCGTTGACCTAGGAATGCCTGGTGCACTACCGGTCTTCAACAAAGAAGCATTACGCATGGCAGTTATGTTTGGTCATGCTGTAGACGCAGAAATCGGCATGACATCGGTCTTTGCACGTAAAAACTACTTCTACCCAGACTTGCCGAAAGGCTACCAGACAAGCCAAATGGATCATCCTATTGTCGGCCCTGGACACCTAGACGTAACACTTGAAGACGGAACAGTAACGCGAGTAGGCATCACACGCGCCCACTTAGAAGAAGATGCAGGAAAATCACTACACGAAGATTTCCACGGCATGACAGGTATCGACCTCAACCGCTCAAGCACACCGTTACTAGAAATCGTCTCAGAGCCAGACATTAGATCTGCCAAAGAAGCCGTCGCCTATGTAAAAATGATTCACTCAATTGTTACTTACCTTGGGATTTGTGACGGAAACATGGCGGAGGGCTCTATGCGCTGCGACGTCAACCTTTCCCTTCGTCCCAAAGGACAAGAAGAGTTTGGTACGCGAACGGAAATCAAAAATGTAAACTCATTCCGTTTCATTGAAAAAGCAATTTACTGCGAAATCGAGCGCCAAATGGACATTCTCGAAGATGGCGGAAAAATCGTACAAGAAACGCGCCTCTACGATCCAGATAAAGACGAAACCCGAAGCATGCGAAGCAAGGAAGACGCTAACGATTATCGCTACTTCCCCTGCCCAGACCTACTCCCTATCGTGCTTGACGATGAGTATGTTGAGGAAATTAGAGCCAATTTACCTGAGCTGCCTACACAAAAAGCGAAACGTTTCGAAGCAGAATACGCACTTAGCGAATACGATGCAGGCGTTTTATCCAGCTCACGCGCAATGGCAGACTACTTTGAAGACGCAGCGAAAACCGCTAAAAACTCAAAGTTGGCAGCCAACTGGGTAATGGGCGAAGTGAGTAAGTTCCTTAACCAGGAAAACCTAGACATTACAGAGAGCCCAGTTTCCGCGCAAGCATTAGGACAACTATTGAGCCGTATAGAAGACAACACAATCAACGGTAAAACGGCGAAAGACGTATTCCAAAGCATGTGGCAAGGCGAAGGCTCAGCAGATGAAATTATTGAGAAAAAAGGCCTTAAACAAGTAACAGATACTGGCGCAATAGAAACCCTAATTCAAAGCGTTATTGATGCAAACCCAGCTCAAGTAGAGCAATTCAAAGCATCAGAACCTGACAAGCAGAAAAAAATGATCGGTTTCTTTATGGGACAAGTCATGAAAGCTTCTCAAGGCAAAGCCAATCCTGGACTGGTTACCCCAATCCTAAATAAGTTACTAAACAACTAGAAAAACAAAAAAAGCGCACCTTTAAAACTGGGTGCGCTTTCTATTAAAACCGCAGCGGTCTAATAAAACCAAATAAGCAATAAACTCAAAAAACCTACTCTTCTGAAAGAACAATCCGATCCCTTCCAGTACGTTTTGCATCATATAGATAGTTATCAGCTAAATTCACAGCCTCTCCCAACGTGGATTGCTGCTCCGAGCAAACACCAATACTACAAGTAACAGAGACCTCAGCAGTTGTGAACGTACGCCCTCGAACAAGATCCATAAATTCATCCAACTTTCCAACAACCTCATCGACAGACAACGCTGATATCAAACAAAACTCTTCACCACCAAACCGAGCAATCAATGCATCATTAAAAACATCGATCAAAAGAGAGGAAAATTCCTTTAAAAGCTCATCTCCGACAAAATGGCCGTAGGTGTCGTTTACCTTTTTAAAGAAATCCAGATCCAATACAGCAGCTACCGCTCCCTTTTGATAGAGAGCTTCACCCTCTTCAAACAGATAACGCCGGTTATATAGCTTGGTCAACGGATCTAAGTTCGCCAAATCACGAATGGTCTCAAGCATCTCCTGAGACTCCAGGTTACTAATAACGCGACAATGAAACTCTTCATGGTAAAACGGCTTCTTTAAGAAGTCGTTGGCACCCGATTTAATAAACTTAGCAGATAAAGACGTATCACCTTCGGCAGACAGACCAATAATAACCAAATCTTGAAACCGTATATTACGTCGAAGCATTCGAACCAAATCGTAGCCATTTACAACCGGCATATTATGGTCCGTTATCAACATTTTTATTTCACTGTCAGCTTCAAGTTTGGCCAGCGCTTCTTGACCATCGTTTGCCTCAATCACGTTAAAACGGTATTGCTCTAACAAAATTTTAATAAACAAACGACTCGTCGAAGAGTCTTCGGCGACGAGCACTTTTATATCTTGATTTTTTTTGAGTCGATTAACCACTTTCATCACATGATTAAACGAATAGCGAGACTCTTTGGTAACGTAATCAAGAACACCTTTATTTAGAAGGCCAACACGCAGGCTGTCATCGAAGTTACCTGTCAGAACAATACAAGGAATCTTTTGCTCTAAAACCAAATCAACAATTTCACCATTCTCAGCATCTGGAAGGTTTAGATCCACTATCGAAGCGAAGAACGACTCACCTTCAGCAAGTTTCTCCTCTGCTTCTTTGTAACAGGAGCACAGAACAGGTTCAAACTCTTGAGATTGACTAACAAGGTGCTTCAAAACCTTCAGCACGACAGGACTATCTTCAACAACGAGTATACGATATTGCATGTATAAATTAGCTCTCAAATTGGACTAGCATCAATACGTCGAATGTCTTTTTCACCATTCAGTCCTTCGAACAAACAAAATGGTAGCACGATATCATGTAGTAACATAACATAGTGATATATATAAAATTATATTATTTACGGTATAAGTCAAAAACTAGATGAACTGCAGACCGCTATGTGGAGCATGCTGTACAGCCCCCTCCATCTCAAGCCCAATACCAGGAATGCCAGAAGGAAAGCCTGCGGGCATGCCTTGTATTCATCTCTTGAACGATCGTCGCTGCGCGATTTTTAGCGACCCTTCGAGACCAAAAGTATGCAGTGACTTCTTACCTGCAGAATATGTATGCGGTAACACAAGGGAAGAAGCTATAACCATCCTAACCGATTTGGAAAATGAAACCACCCCATTCCCAAAATACAGTCTAGAATCAAATGAATAATACGCCTCAAAGGAGTTATAAATGACGTCCAGAGTTCAGCAGCTTGCAGTAATAGCAATTACCAGCGCCTTATTAAGCGCCTGCTCGTCTTCACCTCAACCCAAAACCAGCACCGCAAAAAACTTTGTCGTTGTTCCGCCAACTGAGGATCAAATTGAGGCGAGCGTCAAAGATCAATTGGCAATAATGCTAGAGGCATTCACCCCTATCGCTGGTCAAGCACTGCCGAACAACACCGTTTTCGAGGCTTACAAAGACCGAGAGTTCAATCCAATATGGATCGAAAACAACCAACTCAACATGTCGATCTATAAACTTATTGATATATTGGAAAAAGCGAACACGCATGGCCTAAACCCAATCCATTATCATGCAGACACGCTAAAAGAATATCTAAATATTAACACGCCATCACAACAACAACTTGCCGAGATAGATGTTATCGCAACCATCGCCTTGTCGAGCTACGCGCACGATCTATCTAATGGACGATATGAGCCTCTACTTATTGACCCGAACTGGCAGCTAGATGCTCCAAGCGAAGACTGGAAAAACATTCTTTGGTTAAGCTCAGCAACCGATATGGTGAATTCGCTACCATTATTGGCACCTCGCCACCCTCACTATCAAATTCTACAAAAATGGCTGGTTTACTATCAGGAGCTTGCAGATAAAGAGCCCGACATAAAGGTAAATGTAGGTGTTCCTTTAACATTAGGCGATGAAGGCCCTCGCGTTGCCCAACTTCGAGCAAGGCTCATTCAGTTGGGCGACATTCGATTTTCAACCAGAAAAGTAAATGAAGATCAGTTCGATGAACGATTAAAAGACGCCTTAATCAATTTCCAACGTCGCCACCATTTAACAGCCGACGGCGCCGCAGGATCAAAAACAATACAAACACTGAACATCCCACTTAAAGAGCGAGTCAAACAGATCAATTACAACCTCGAACGATGGAGATGGCTTCCAAGTCGATTGGAAGCAGATCGAATTTGGGTTGATTTAACGGACTATAAAGTACACACACACCTAAATGGTGAAACACAGTCAATGCGCGTCGTCATTGGTAAACCGGCCCGTAAGACCCCTGTATTTTATGGCAAAATGACTTACATGGTCACCAACCCCACTTGGCGCGTACCCCATAGAATTGCTCGCGAAAACCTACTCCCCAAAATAAAAGAGAACCCTGATTACCTTGCAAAACATGGTTATAAGGTTTTTGCGAACTGGAGCGCTAGCGCCAAACAACTAGACCCAACAACCATAAACTGGAAAGCCATTGACCAATCAAAACTAAGCTACCGCTTCGAACAAAATGCAGACGATGGCAACGCTCTAGGACTGTACAAGTTTATGTTCCCAAACAAGAACGACATCTACTTGCACGACACACCTGCCAAGCATCTCTTTAAAGAAGTCGATAGAGCCTACAGCTCGGGCTGCGTAAGACTAGAACATCCAGATGAGTTCGCAGAACTCCTTCTAGAAGGTTCTGATAGTGAAGATAAGATGAATGAAGCAATGAACAGTGGTGAAACAAAAGTGATCACCTTGCCACAATACCTACCCGTTTACTTGGTATATTTCACCGTCGTTCCAAATGACAACGGGATGCCTGAATTCAGAAATGATGTTTATAAAAGGGATAAATTAATGGAAGAAGCAATGGGGTACGCACCTTTTAGCCCATCAGACTCTATTTGATACATACTTATCATCAGATACCCGTTATACAACTGTATAGCGGGTATCTATCATAGATAGCAACCTATGCACGCACCATGACACAGACAGTAACTTCCTCTCTATCGTGGTACAAGTGCTTTGCTTGCATCTCAAACACCAATCCCGCGTCATCAAGTGTTCTAGAAATCTCTTCCAAACAAAGCGATACCTCTTGATGCCTCTTTTTCATCGGCAGCTTAAGGTTGAAGATAGCACGTTTTGTCCAGCCCTCAACCAACCATTTCGACATTAGCTTCGCCACCATGATAGGCCTCTCGACCATATCACATACCATCCAATCAACCGGCTTTTCAGGCTGAAACTTAAACCCATCCACTTTCTGGTGATCAACAAGTCCAGTTGCCATCAACTCTTTCTGCATTGGGCCGTTGTCGACAGAAATGGTAAATATACCGCGTTTAACAAATTGGTAGCTCCAACCACCTGGAGCAGCCCCTAAATCAACCGCCACCATTCCTTCATTCAAGTCTCTGTCCAGTGTTTTTTCAGGAACAAACTGCAACATCGCCTCCTCCAACTTTAACGTAGAGCGACTCGGCCCTGCTGAAGGAAAACGTAACCTGCGAATCCCCATGGGGAAGTCAGAGCGACATTCTGAGAACGACACACCAAGGTAGGCTTTGTCGCCCTCCATAAAAAACGCGTGATGCCTAACCCCTACTGCTTTTTTTCTCAGCAGCCCCGCTCTTTTCCAAGCTTGCCTTAGTGGCTTATCAATTTTTTTTGTTAATGCAGAAAGCGCCTTTCCATCATTTGTATCTGCAACTTCTAACCACAATTCTTCCGCTAAAGGTAAAGATTTTGCAGACTCTAAAAACGACTCCACCCTAGAACCGGATGCAAATTCAATAAGGTCGGTCACGGCAATAAGCTGTCGAGCAAACACAACTTCATTAAAAGACAGGGATTTGATGACTTTTTCAGCATCACCTTGATTTGCTCCATTAAAAACAACGTAACCGTCACTCTCGCGAGCCTGACAATAGCCATAGACGCCAGCATTTTCAGCAACCTCTTGTAACTCTGCCGCACAGTCTTTTTCAAATCCTATTCGACAATAGGCAAGTATATTTTTCATTAATGCTGTCTTCTTTCGTTTTTAATCCAATTTACGAGCGCCGAAAACATTCAACGCACTCGATGAGTAAAACAATTTGCTAGAGGACCCTAGGCTTATGGCCTGCTTCTTTTGGCCAACTCAATTCGCTTTCATTTAAAGTATCCGTTATTGCGTTTACTACAGCATCACTAAAATACTCGCCACGTGAGGGTAACACAGAAAAGTCATACGCAAGCTGATCAAGTTCAAACGCTAATTTGTATGCATGTAAATAACCACGATCAGACCGACCACCGCCATATCGCTCATCACCTAATATAGGCGAGCCAACACTTTTTAAAGCGACTCTAATTTGATGCGTTCTACCTGTAAGAGGCCGCAAATAGAAAAGCCGTTTCCCTTCAACAAAACAAGAATGAAATTGAGTAATCGCCATCTTCCCTTCGCCTGAAAGCTTCCATTGACCTTTTCTACTCGGAGCCATTTTCCCTTTAACAGTACCCTGCTTTTTTCTCGGTTTTTTATTCGATATAGCCAGATACCGCTTTTCGACTTTTGTTTCCATGAACAACTTCGTCAATTTTGCTGCCATCACTTTATTACAGGCGACAAGCAAAAGACCCGAAGTTAACTTATCCAACCTATGCACAGGGAAAAAAGATTCATTAGGGAAAGCGCAACATAAGCGCTGGAAAAAACCGATGCCAGATTCACTATGAAAACTTTCATTAGCTGGCTTTACAACGACCCAAAAGTCGGCAGACTGGTACAAAACAGATATCATAAAAGATCTTTTTAGGCGTGAAAGTAAGCGGACGGCCCAACCACGCGGTTCCGACCATTATCTTTGGCTTGATACAGCGCCTTGTCCGCTTGTGTGATGATTTCTTCGTACCGAGAGGTATCAGAATCAAGCGATGCGACGCCAATACTGATGGTAACCGGAATCACAATGCCATTTGGCGTAGATATCTCCAAAGACTCAATAACCTCTCTTAGGTGCTCCATTTCACTCGTTGCGTCATTTAGATTGGTCGAAGGCATGACAAAAATAAATTCCTCACCACCATATCGCCCCACCTTAACCTCACTTGGCAGCTGACGAAGCATTTCACTTGCGACGGCCTTTAGCACCGTATCGCCAGCATCGTGACCATAGGTATCATTTATTCGTTTAAAGTGATCTAAATCCGCGATTGCCATAGCGCATGGCTCGTAATTTATAATCGAGTCTGCAAAAACATTTACTGCATCCGCCAACACTTTACGACGATTAGACAGACCAGTTAGCTCATCCTTTTCAGCTAAATCTTGAAGTGATTTATTTAATGTTCTCAAGCGCCCCACAACATGATTGGTCACAATAGCAACCACACCAATTGCAACAACAAACGAAAGAATTGAGAACAAAGGTTGCTGGCCTTCCAACAAATAAGGACCAAATTGCGCTCCGAGCGTTTCACACAGAAAGAATAAAAATACCGCTAGTGTAAAGAGGCTGATTTGCATCATCCATTGAGCACTTCGAAACGCAGTAAACGTGTAAGCACCGACTGTCGCCAACATCCAATGAAAGTGGCTATCTGCGCCATAGAAAAACAAACAGGAAAACGCAATGAAAAACATTGCCAAAAACGGTAGCACCAATTGGGTAATATGAAGCAAACCCTTAGCGGTTACCCATAGACCAAGCAACGAGATAGTCAGGCCAACAAAATTAAAAAAGGCGATAGTTGACACACCTACCCACGCGAACGCTACGAATAAAACAAAGCAGACTAATCCACACAACAAACACGCTAAATTAACCGCCTGTCGTTGACTTAACTCGATACCCGTTTCATGCTCGCTTCCAATGCTTAGCAGTTGTTCTAAATAAGTTGGAATTCTTGTTAGCACTAATGTTTATTCCGTTTTCGGACGTTATTTGATCACATGGATACGTTAAGATGCATGCTAATGAGATACAGGCCCGCATTTTAACTAATTTACAACGCTTTTCCCATAGACAGTTCTAACTTACTTCGTCTACAGGGCACGATGCCATTGCCATTTTTTCTGACTAACAGCGACAACACAAACGCTTCGATTCAAACCTTCACCTACAACAGTGCTTAAGGAAGGTGCGAATAAGTCTTCCTGAAACACATACTTCTGTTACCCACTCTCAATACATTAGACAATAACATGCATTTTCAATACTGACCAAGGAGACAAATATCTCAAAATTACGTATCCTTGCATCAAAATTTTAAATAGCTTGGCATGCTATTTGATACTAATCGGGAAAATACAGGAAAAAACGACCTAATTAACCGATCGGTCAAAAAAAATAACAACTATCGAGCACCAATTTGATCCGGAGAGCATCCTGAATCGAACCAAAAAAGTGCCACTAACTACAGTTTAAATCACTCTCGCGCCCGTAAATCGGGCGTCGTGAGCACAGTTTAGTCTACGGTGATCTACATTGAATAAGACATTAACACCACGTTTAGAACTACTAAACATCACCAAGCAATATCCGGGATGTCTCGCAAATGACGATATCTCAATGCGACTATCTCCAGGAGAGATTCACGCATTGTTGGGTGAAAATGGCGCAGGCAAAAGTACACTGGTTAAAAGCATCTATGGTGTTGTTTCACCTAACTCCGGGCAATTCCTCTGGAACGGGAAAGAGGTTGAAATAAAATCCCCTTCCAACGCACGAGAGTTGGGCATTGGCATGGTGTTCCAACATTTCTCTTTATTTGAAACCCTAACCGTCAGTCAAAACATAGAACTTTGTTTAAGTAAGGCACAACTGGAAGCGATCGGCAGTCTAGCGGAAAAAATAACGGAATTATCGACGGCATATGGACTCAATGTCGACCCAGAGCGCTTAGTACACACACTCTCCATTGGCGAAAGGCAACGTGTCGAAATAATGCGCTGCCTGGTTCAAGATGTTAAGTTGCTTATCTTGGACGAACCAACGTCTGTTCTAACGCCTCAAGAAGTATCAGGGCTTTTTAATGTGCTAAGAACCTTATCATCACAAGGCTGCTGCATTTTATTCATAAGCCACAAACTCCACGAAGTGACTGAAATTTGCCACAGCGCGACCATATTGCGCGGCGGCAAAGTCATCGATACGTGTGACCCCCGTGTAGAGACACCTGCCACCATCGCAAAAATGATGGTAGGAGACCTTGCAGAACAAGACGCTGGTTATTCGAAAAAGACGGGGACCGAGAACCTATTGAGCGTTAGCTCATTGTCACAAGACAGCAGCCAACCTTTTGGAACAAGCCTTAAACAGATCTCTTTTGAACTGAAAAAAGGTGAAATTTTAGGAATAGCGGGCGTCGCAGGCAACGGGCAGGATGAACTCATGGCCGCTGTGAGCGGAGAAGACAACCGTAAGCTTAAAAATACATTATGGCTAGATGGGGACGACATCAGTACGTTAGGCGCTGCCGCTAGACGAGAGCGCGGCATGGCGTACGTACCGGAAGAACGTCTCGGAAGAGGCGCTGTTCCTGACATGAGTTTAAGTGAAAATACCTTACTTACTCACAAAGAAGGCTTTGTCAAAAACGGTTGGGTAAGTTGGAATGCTGTGAAACACTACGCAAAGTCCATCATTGAGCAATATAAAGTGAAATGTCACGGTGAATTTTCGGAAGCAAAAAGCCTCAGCGGCGGTAACCTTCAGAAATTTATCATGGGGCGTGAAATAGGACAAAAACCAAAAGTACTTATTTGCGCTCACCCAACATGGGGAGTGGATGTCGGTGCTGCACTGGCCATTCATCAGGCCCTCCTAGCATTGCGCGACCAAGGAGCTGCAATTTTGCTAATTTCAGAAGATATTGATGAGTTATTTCTTCTCGCTGATCGCATGGCTGCTCTGTGTGACGGCCACTTATCGCCTGTCGTTAAAACCGAAGAAACAACCATTGATCAAATTGGACAATGGATGGCAGGCACTTTTATTACGCCAGAAACGTCAAACAACCATCAGGAGACGGCAGCGTGATTCAAGTTCAAGCCAGAACCGATAGCAGCACCTTGATGCAATTTGCTTCACCAATATTGGCCATACTCTTAACTCTTATATTTGGTTCAATTCTGTTTGTTGCGCTAGATAAAGACCCACTACAAGCGTTACACGTATTGCTAATCATGCCGCTAAGCGACGCTTACAATGTTGGCGAGATGCTCGTTAAAATGGGCCCTTTGCTATTGTGCGCCGTTGGGTTGTCACTTTGCTATCGCGCTAACCTTTGGAACATTGGGGCTGAAGGACAACTTTTAGCAGGCGCATTAGGCGGAAGCGCAGTTGGTTTGATGTTTGTTGATTCAGACTCTTCGCTAGCACTCCCAATAACATTAGTTGCTGGCATTTTATCTGGTATGTTTTGGGCAGCGCTACCAACCTACCTAAAAATAAAGTTCAACTCCAACCTCATCCTCACAACCATAATGTTTAACTATATTGGTCTATATCTTCTCGTATGGGCGGTCCACGGCCCTTTAAGAGACCCTGATGGATTTGGTTTTCCTGAATCGGCGATGTTTTCCGATGCGACATTACTGCCCACATTGGTTGAAAGTGGACGCGCGCACTGGGGCGTCATTGCTGCCATTCTATCTGGCATCGTCGCTTGGTTAATCATGTCTCGCACACATTTAGGGTTCCAAATTCGAGTCTTTGGTTCTGATGCCCCTGCTGCCAAATACGCGGGGTTCTCAAGCAACAAGATCACTTGGTTTGTCATGCTATTTGCAGGCGCATTAGCTGGTCTAGCGGGCGTCTCTGAGGTCATAGGCCCTATTGGCCAGCTTGTACCTGTTGTATCACCCGGATATGGCTACGCAGCTATCATCGTCGCGTATCTCGGTAGGCTGCACCCAATAGGTGCGATAGCCGCCTCCATCTTTCTCGCTGTGCTGTATATGGGAGGCGATCTCGCTCAGATAGAAATGTCTATTCCCACAGCGGTTGTAGGTATGTTTCAGGGCATTTTATTATTCTTTTTGCTTGCGTGTGATTTCTTTATTCGCTATCGCATTGTTCTAAGTAAAGACGCTAACGCATAGGAAAGCTGATGGACATCGACTTAATTACCCAAATACTCTTTGCAACAATCAAAACAGGCACGCCACTGTTGTTTATCGCGTTAGGCGAAGTTATCTGTGAAAAATCAGGCGTTTTAAACCTAGGTCAGGAAGGCATGATGCTCATGGGCGCAGTTGTTGGTTTCATGTGCGCCTTAGCAACCGGAAACCTTGGCTTCGCCATCTTTGCGTCGATGGCAATGGGAGCAGCGATGAGCCTGATTTTCGGCTTCTTAGTGTTGCATTTAGGCGCCAATCAAGTCGCGACTGGATTGGCGTTGACGATTTTTGGCACCGGCTTAAGTGCATTTATAGGATCAGGTGTTGTAGGCCAAACACTTCAAGGCTTTCAGCCTATTATTATTCCTGTTTTGTCAGATATCCCCGTGATAGGAAAGATCCTATTTACGCACGATCTTTTGGTCTACCTCTCGTTTATTATTGCTGCTGTTCTTGCTTTTGTAGCAAATAAAACACGCTTAGGACTGACTCTACGCGCAGTTGGAGAAAATCCTCATGCCGCAAATGCGATCGGCATCAAAGTACTGAGAGTACGTTACCTCGCTATCATGTTCGGTGGTGCGATGGCAGGTCTCGCAGGTGCTTACATGTCGTTATCCTATACACCAATGTGGGTAGAAAATATGACATCTGGCCGCGGTTGGATTGCCCTCGCCTTGGTCGTGTTTGCTTCATGGAGAATCGGAAACATTATGCTTGGCGCTTACCTCTTTGGTTTGGCAAGCATTATGCACCTTGTTCTACAAGGAATGGGTTGGACAATATCCCCCAACCTACTCGCCATGCTGCCGTACATCGCAACCGTCGTAGTCATGGTCATAATCAGCGCCGATCAGTTTAAAGAAAAGCTGTTGGCACCTAGATCGTTGGGCAAACCGTTTGACCCAAGACAAATGGCATAAAAACACGAAATTAACGTTAAACAATTGATTTAAAGTAAAAAGCCAATCGGCACAAGAGGAGTAAAAAATGAAACTTAAAAGCTTACTTGTGGGTGTAGGGTTACTAGCTGGACTAGGAACCGCACATGCAGAAGATCCCTTTAAAGTCGGATTCGTATACGTCGGCCCTGTTGGCGACTTAGGTTGGAGCTATGAGCACGATCGTGGTCGTCAAGAGATGGAAAAATACTTCGATGGCAAGGTTGAAACCACCTATGTTGAAAATGTTCCAGAAGGGGCTGATGCAGAGCGCGTTATTACGCAATTGGCGAAGTCTGGGAACGACCTAATATTCACAACGTCATTTGGTTACATGAACCCGACCTTAAAAGTGGCAAAGCGTTTTCCTAAAACAACCTTTGAACACGCGACAGGTTACAAGCGCGCTAAAAACATGGGAACCTATGTTTTACGCACGTACGAAGGGCGCTATGTATCCGGTGTCGCTGCAGGATTGCTAACTAAAACCAATACGATCGGCTATATCGGCTCTTTCCCTATTCCCGAAGTTATCCGTGACATCGATGCGACTTATATGGCCGCTAAGAGCGTCAATCCTGATGTAAAAATCAAGATCGTGTGGGTAAACTCTTGGTATGATCCAGGTAAGGAAACCGATGCGGCAAATGCACTAATGGACCAAGGCGTCGACGTTATGTTGCAACATACTGATAGTCCCGCCCCATTAATTGCGGCAGAAAAACGCGGCATCCGCGCCATTGGACAAGCATCTGACCAAAGCTCATTTGCACCAAATGCACATGTCTTCTCCGTACGCGATGATTGGGCTCCTTACTACATCAAAACAACGAAAGCGGTGATGGACGGAACGTATAAGCCAACTGACTTTTGGGGTGGATTCCAAGACGATATGCTGTCTCTAGCATCGATCAATGACAACCTACCAAAAGAGGTTCGCGCCAAGATCGACGAAACATTCGAGAAAATTGATTCTGGCGAATTCCATCCGTTCACAGGCCCAATTACAGATAACAAAGGCAACCTTGTCGTCCCAGCTGGTCACACACTAACGGACGTCGAGCTAGCTCAAGTTAATTGGTATGTTGAAGGTATTGCTGACGAAGTACCACGTTAATTCTGCTTGGTAATTATTCGATTAATTAACATTGGGTTGGCTGTCACAGACGCCAACCCAATAGACAGGCAGAAAAAATAGTAAAAAGCCACTTTGGTGGCTTTTTACTATACATCAATTAAATACTAGACTCTTTTATAAAATAGCATCGTCTATATAGCGTTTCTGTTTCGGCTATTTTCTAAAACAGTTTTAACAATAAAATTGAGAATTAAGATGAATACAGACTGGATTCAAGAGGCAGCAAGACTTGAAGCATCAGGTATCGACTTCATCATGGTATCGGTACTCAATATTAAAGGATCTACGCCACGCGAAGTTGGTGCGAAAATGCTCGTGAGTCAGCATGGTTTATTTGGCACGATTGGAGGTGGGCACCTTGAATACAAAGCCATTGAGCATGCGCGAGCGCAACTTTCAAGCAATATAGAGGGAATCACAACCGAAGATTTTCCACTTGGCGCGACATTGGGACAATGTTGTGGCGGTTTTGTGACCGTTCTCTATGAGAGTGCTATACATAGCGTTCGCCATATCGCCATTTATGGTGCTGGCCATGTTGGAAAAGCCGTTGTTCACTGCCTAGGCAACATACCAGCACGCATCAGCTGGGTAGACAGTAGGGAAAACGAGTACCCTACAGAGGTTCCAACCAACACCACGAAAAGACTGTATGACCTTCCCGTCGATTCCGTAGCAGACATGCCGAAAGACACTTATTTCTTAATTCTAACGCACAATCATCAACTGGATTTAGAACTGGTCGAAACCATTCTAAAAAGGAACGACGCCAAATTTTTGGGCGTAATTGGATCCAAAACCAAAAGTGCTCGTTTTAAACACCGACTTAAAGCTAAAGGCTTTAGCAATCAACAAATTAATACAATGCAATGCCCCGTCGGCGACCCAGATATTATCTCTAAACAGCCCGGGGAAATAGCGATATCCATAGCCGCTAGCATTTTGAAGGTGCCCTTTAGATCAGAGAAAAGCACCACTAAACAATCAAAAGATACAACTAAACAAGACTTATCTAACATTCAAACGGAGGCCAACTCATGACGACCACCGACACGCTTCTCAATCTTGCGTACCAAATGCCAAAAACCGAGCTTCACCTTCACATCGAAGGCACATTCGAACCAGAGCTTATGTTCGCTATCGCCAAACGCAACAACATCCCCTTCAAATACGACTCAGTAGATGCTTTGAAATCCGCATACCAATTTGAAAACCTTCAGGACTTTCTCGATCTATATTACCAAGGCATGTCTGTTCTCTTAAAAGAGCAAGATTTCTATGATCTAACCATGGCGTATCTTAAACGCGTTCACCAAGACAATGTCGTCCATGTAGAAATATTCTTTGATCCTCAGGGGCACACTTCTCGTGGCATATCGTTTGAGACGCAAATCAATGGTATCTATCGCGCCTTGAAAGATGGCGAACAACAGCTTGGCATTACCTTTAAACTCATTATGTCATTTTTGCGCCATTTATCTGAAAGTAGCGCCTTCGAAACCCTAGAACTTGCTAAGCCCTATTTAGACTGGATAGATGGAGTCGGATTAGACAGCTCTGAAGTGGGCCACCCTCCTCAAAAGTTTGCCAATGTTTTTGCCGAGTGTAAAAAACTGGGGCTTTCCATTACCGCTCATGCTGGAGAGGAAGGACCACCGGAATACGTATGGGAAGCGATAGAAACCATTCAGGTCAATCGAATCGATCACGGCAATAGAGCTCTTGAGGAATCAGATCTCATTGCTGAAATCAAAAAGCGAGGGCTAACTTTAACTGTCTGCCCGCTTTCAAATCTCAAGCTATGCGTCGTCCCCAATATGGACAACCACCCGATCAAGAGCATGCTAAAATTCGGCCTAAACGCGACCGTAAATTCAGATGATCCCGCTTATTTTGGTGGGTATATTAACGACAATTACAAAGCGTTAATTAAAGACAGTGGTATCTCAAAAAATGAGCTGTATACTCTGGCCTGTAATTCTTTCAATGGTAGCTGGCTAAGCAGCGAGCAAAAATCAAGACACTTGAAAACAATAAAAGAGTTGTTTGAATGTGCCTAATCACCCAAGAAAAAGCAGTTATATAATGCCTGACCAGAACATAAACGACTTTTTTGGCCAACCAAGCCAAACACGCTACAACCACACTGTTGACGCTTTAAAAGCAACACAAAGCGTTTTCGCCCTCGCTGATACAGACGGCTGTTTAATTATCCCCATATCAGGAGAGAATATTCTTCCGATCTGGTTAACAAAAGAGCAGGCTGAACATTGGCTAACGGAAGAATACGAAGGCTTTTCTGCACTCGAAATAGAAGCTCAAGCCTGGCTTGAGAAATGGCTACCCGGCATGGCTAACGACCAGTATAAAGTGGGTGTTTGTCCTAATTTGGCGGGCGAATGCATTACGGTTAGTGCAGCGGAGCTTCTTAGCGAATTAGCTTAAACAATGACATTGATTCATTCTGACTCTTGCGTGAAAAATATCTAAACGTAATGGCGCAAATTCAGGAAAATAGAACAACAGGAAACATCATGAAAGGCATCAAGGCACTTACGCTTGCACTTGCCGCATCGACGTTGATTTCAGCATGCAGCACCTCTCCAACTGGACGAAAACAATTCGTCCTACTCCCTGATTCAAAATTAAATGAAATGGGGGTTGCCTCCTTCAACCAGATGAAGGAAGAAATACCAGCCACTCAGAACGAAGAGACATCACGAAGCGTCCAGTGTATCGCAGATCGAATTATTGCCGTACTGCCAGATCAATATCGCAACCAAGAGTGGGAAGTAAGAGTATTTGAAAGCGATCAGGTTAACGCCTTTGCGCTGCCCGGAAATAAAATCGGTGTTTATACTGGACTGCTAAATGTTGCACAAAATCAGTCTCAACTCGCAGCTGTCATGGGGCATGAGGTCGGACACGTCCTAGCACGACATGGCAACGAACGTGTTTCCACCCAATTGGCAACCAGCCAAGCGCTCGCCATCGGGTATCAGGTTAGTGGTGAAGACACACCAGAGAAAAAGGCTATTTTTCAAGGTTTAGGCATTGGCGCTCAGGTCGGTATAATTCTTCCATTTAGCAGAACACACGAATCTGAAGCCGACTTGATTGGACTTCAGTTAATGGCAAAAGCAGGATTCGATCCACGCGAGAGCGTGTCACTTTGGCAAAACATGAGCAAAGCGGGCTCAAGTAAGACCCCAGAACTGCTGTCGACTCACCCATCAAATAACACGCGTATAAATGATTTAAACACGGCGATGAGTGGGCCACTCAATGTTTACAACGATTTAAAAGCCCAAGGAAAGGTCGCAAACTGCTATTAAGATTCGAAAGATCAAAATCATATTAAATATGCTTTTAATCTTCCTTACACCTCAGCAGCTTAACGGCACCTAGAAAGCTTAAATGGCAACCGAGCCATAACTTGGCTCCGCTTGAGCATTACACAGCGCAGAGGTTGCATGCGCGGCATACACTACTGTTGACTCAGGAGTGGTACCTATACTGCTTGCCGCGCCAATACTCCATGCCATTTTTCTCTCGTCACGAGGCGAGCTTCCTAGGTGCTTTCTGTAACAGCGACTAAAGTGAGGCGTCGATATAAATCCACACGCTGCTGATATTTCGACAATAGACATATTGGACTGTTTCAGCAATTGGCGAGCTCGGTTAAGACGCAACTTAAGGTAGTACTTAGACGGCGAGCAATCTAAATATTTGTGGAACATTCTTTCTAGTTGACGCCGAGAAACACTGACAAAACTAGCCAATTCGTCGAGCTCGATCGGCTCTTCTAAATTGTTTTCCATAAGTTCAATAACATCAACGAGCTTGGGCTTAAAGTTCCCCCCGTTGCCATACTGACGTAACGGAACTCGTTGTTGCTCTTGGTCAGAGCGAATTCGATCGCAAATAAGCATATCCGATACGGCACTAGACAACTTCGCCCCGTGCGCTCGAGCAATGATGTTTAAAAACATATCTAACGGGGCATTGCCGCCAGAAGACGTCACGCGCTTATTCTCAATAGAAAACAGACGATTGTTACAGTTTACTTTAGGGTAGTTCTCTTGAAGTGCTGTCATGCACTCCCAATGAACGCTACAGCTGTAACCATCAAGTAAACCTGCATGAGACAACATATACGCCCCTGTGCATATACCACCGACAACAATACCCTTCTTGGCTTTCTGCTGAATCCATCGCACTTGCGCTTTTGTATAAGACCGAGTGATATTCAACCCACCCGCGACAATAATCATGTCAAAGTCAGGGCAATTTGAAAAACCATAGTCTGCAGCCAGACTTAATCCATCACTCGCTTCAACTGGCTCACCCGTTTCCGATATCACATCCCAAGTATAGAGCTCTTCACCCGATAGTTGATTTGCCATTCTCAACGGACCAATTGAAGACGCTAAAGCAATCATAGTGAATTGATCTAATAATAAAAAACCTACACGTGTTGTGGATTGCTTCGCTCCCAAGAACGAAACAGAATCATTTGCTGCGACCATTGTTTATGCCCTCTTATAGGTATTATTTCCAATAAAGCAAAAAGCGAACCAAAGATCGACAAATCAATAAAAAATTCACTAAAAGCATCTAAAATCGAAAAAAACACTTATTTATTATTGTTTTAGGAAAACTCGTTCAGCAGAAAAACAGATAACATCCACCAATTAAAAAATGCCAGAGTCTCTATTCATATACTGAAGCACCTTAGAAGATCAGATATAACCTTATAACGCACTTTTATTGAACACTCATTTAATAAAAACCAATATGGCACTTTTTACAAGAAAAAAAAGCCAATCACTCATGAAACTTAGTGATTGGCTTTTAGGAATTCAATAACGCACGCTATTTCTGGATAGCTTGATGAGCAACTAGGAAAACCAAAATGAGGTCACCTAAGACTTTATCTTTCGCGAGAAGCTCCTCTGTGAAAGCTAAGGTTGTATTTAAAAGTCAATAACAACATCCGACTGTGGCGTCGTACAGCAAGACAGCACATAGCCGTCATCGATGTCTTCATCCGTAATACCGCCGTTGTGTTCCATGTTTGTCTCTCCTTTAATCACTTTGACTTTACAAGTACCACAGATCCCCATACCACACGCCTTTGGTATATGAAGATCCAGTTTCGCCGCGGCCGTATGCAATGTTTCATTAGGCGCCAACTGAATACTCTTGCCCTGACTCTCAAAGTCCACTCGAAGCAAATCTTCGCGCTCTATTGCATCTGCCTCAATGACTGCAGCCTCGGCATTCTCAATGGCATCCTCCACAACAGACTCTGGCGTCTCTCCAAAAGACTCTTCGTGGTAACGAGCCATATCAAAGCCGCTCTCTTTCAACATCGCACGGACGGCGGCCATATAAGGGGCCGGACCACAGCAGAAGACTTCTCGTTCTTTAAAATCAGGTGCCATCATCTCCAGCTTAGGCAAATCAAGAAAACCTCGATAACCATTCCAAGGTAGGCCGTTTTCCATCTTTTCAACAATAAGATTAAGCTTGAACTGCTCAACCCGAGACGCCATATGATCTAGCTCTCGAGGGTAAACAAGGTCACGAGGGGTTCGAGCGCTGTGAATAAACACCGTATCAACGCTCGCATTAGTGTCGAACCACCAGCGCGCCATTGACATAACAGGCGTAATACCTACACCACCGCTCAGTAACAACACCTTCTCCGCTGGAAAATCGATGCAATTAAAGTTACCAACCGGTCCATGCACCGCAAGCTCCGAGCCGACAACCATATTGTCGTGCAACCAGTTAGACACCAACCCGCTAGAGACTCGCTTAACCGTTATGGAAAAACTGTATGGCAATGATGGAGAACTAGAAATAGTATAGGAGCGCATGACTTGCTCTCCGTTTATCTCTAGCTCCAATGTGACGAACTGCCCAGGCTTAAAAAAGAACATGACAGGCTGCTCTGCCATGAAACAAAAAGTGCGAACATCCCATGATTCTTGAACCACATTCACACAACGGACATTGTGACGACCATTTACCCAAGTCTGAGTATTAATGGGGGCTAAATAATCCGATCCTGTCACATCATTTGTAGGTTGCGTCATTTGATCCTCGCTTAGTATTTTTAAAAGCACCTATTTGAGCTCATTTTGTTCGCACCTAGGCTTCTCAATTTAACCATAGGCGACATTTTATTGCTCGAAGCAGCCAATCCCTCTGCCACCAAGGCGAAGACCTTCATTAGAAGTCGATATAGATGCTTACTCGTGTCGTAAATAGGCATTCCGACCGAGCAACATTGAGCGAGCATAGCGAAATCTAAGAAATACAAATATCACGCTCGACGAGAGATAAAACCTTCTATTTTTACGTCATTTGGGAATACTGCGATGAATCAGAATGATTTACTAAACATACGCCATGCCACGCTCCAAGAAGCAAAAGCGGAAATGAAGACCCTACTAGAAACACGCCAGCACAACTATTCATTAGATGCAGCACTTTATAATGATCCGCACATGTTTCGCGTCGATATGGAAGAAGTATTTCAAAAGGAATGGTTATTTGTCGGCATGACAAGTGAAATTCCAAAGCGCGGAGACTATTTTACGGTTGAAATTGGACAGAATCCTGTTTTGATCGTTCGTGACGCAGATGGTTCTGTTAATGCATTCCACAATACATGCCGACATAGAGGCTCTCGAATTTGCACAGAACACCGCGGTAAAGTTGCAAACTTAGTCTGTCCTTATCATCAGTGGACGTACGACCTAAAAGGCAACCTGCTGTTTGCTGGCACTGAAATGGGAGGTGAGTTCGATCTAAAGCAACACGGCCTCAAAAAAGCATTTTGTAAAACAGCAGGTGGCTTTATTTTTATAAGCCTTGCAGACAAAGAACCAGTTGGAGATTTCGACGAATTTCTTCAAACACTTGAAGAATACATGGAACCCTATGATGTAGAAAACACCAAGCTTGCAGTTGAGTCGAATATGTATGAAAAGGCTAACTGGAAGCTGGTGTTGGAAAACAATCGAGAATGCTATCACTGTTCAGGCAGCCACCCAGAGCTGTTAAACACCCTATTAGAGTGGGATGACATTAATGACCCTCGCGCTTCTAAAGAATTCATAGATCACTACAACACTCAAGCCCAACAATGGGATGCTGAAGGCATTCCACACGAACACAAAAGCTATGGGCCCGGCTTAAGAAATCGCATTGTGCGTATGCCATTAAAAAAAGGCACAAAGGTCATGACCATTGACGGCCAAGAGGGCTGTAAAAAAATGCTGGGGCGTGTCAAAAATCCACAACTCGGATCTATGCGGATTTTGCATTTACCCAATTCATGGAATCACATGCAATCTGACCACTTTATTGTCTTCCGAGTACTGCCAATCTCCGCACAGGAAACAATGGTCACAACCAAATGGTTTGTACATAAAGACGCTGTCGAAGGGGTAGATTACGACGTAGAGCGCTTAAGAAAAGTGTGGGATGCAACTAATGATCAAGACAGAGTACTTGGGGAACAAAACCAATTAGGTATTAATTCGGTGGGCTATCAACCTGGACCTTACTCTGAAACCTATGAGTTCGGTGTCATCAACTTCTTAGAATGGTATAGCGAGACAATCAAAAGCAATTTAGCGTAGCCCCCTTTACAGCTAAAATCCTGCATAGCTAAGGAGATAGACATAAAACTATCGCCTTACATAGAAACTCTCAAATAGAACGTGTCTATTAGAACGTGCCTATGCGAGAGTTTCTGCCGTTAGAGCAACAAAAATTTAGTGAAAACACACTAACGATGGTGAGTATCGATTCCAGCATTGATAAAAGTCAGAAATGACCGATTTTGCTTTCTCTGATCGACAACATTTAGCAACTAAGTAAGACAGGCGAGCAATATCTGCATAGGCTTCCAATGCCGCCATTCTCATCGTACTTTCATGATGACCAGCAACAATTTCAGTCAGCATTGATGACACAGAATCCAAGTATTCATTCTGCTCATCATCTTCTGGGTTATTGCAAAAATCAAAACAATTGGCACACGCATCGACGCAACGCTTTAATGTTTCATTAGAGATGGTAGGAAAAGAAAGCAAGCGAGTACTAATCTCACAGGCCTCTTTGTAGTAGGCACTTGCCTCTTCAATAAAGCCGTCCATATACGCCCTCTTAGCCTTAAGAGTCGTATCTTCATAGCTTTCCAATAAAGAACTAATTTGTGACTGATACATTAAACTGTCTTTTTTAAAAGTAACCCATTGTCAATTCAATAAGAAATGCAGCATAAAGCGCACCACCTAACTTCTTATCGAACCCAATTGACCACTGATTCCTTCAGACAATATTAAGAGTATCTTCCACAATAAAGCGCCATCCATGGATGGCCAAGCCATTTTTTCTAGGTATTATTCTAGAAACGGATTGAAAAAAATGCAAATGAGATTAATTACACTTAAAATTTACTTAACGAAGTATATTGACCTCTAGTAAGCAATCAACACTATTCGACAACAAATCTTTTCTTAACATGGGCACTACCAGAACTCTCACCAGCCTTAGAGTTAATGATTTGATGCGCTTCAACAAAATATTGCCTCAAAAGGTTAACAGTTAAAGAAGGATTAAAATCACTTTGCCCTTCTTTTAACGTCTCTTTTTCTATAGAGCTATTAAAAACGTGAGCCAAACTTGCACTAGAGCGAACAAACTCAATGTGATTCCACGTATCCTGAGACTCATCATATTGATATAATACAGACAGTTTTTCTGCATGTTCAGCCGTAAACTGGATCGCAGATAAGATGTAGTCCGCTTCGTTATCTGAAATAAAATAGTTAAGATTAAAGCGAACCCAACCAGGTTTAACGAATTTGTTCCCACTCTCAAGTTCAGATTGAATTAAATCAGAAATATCAGAGTCTAATTCAAGCAAATAATGACCATAAGGGCCGGCGCAAGAGCAACCTCCTCGAACCTGAATGCCAAATAAATCATTCAAAAGTGCCACAATTAACCCATGGTGAATATATCGACCCGCTTTGGTTTTGACCCGATAAGACGTAATCGTTAACCTATCGCGCTGAGTTTCACCAAGTAGATCTATATGAGGGTCATTTCCTATTGTTTCTTGAATTTTCAGGTTCAACTCATGCTCCCGTTGTTCAATCCATTCAGAACCTACAGCGAGCTTAAGTTGAGCCACTAAGCCAGCCCTGATACTGCCCACAATATCAGGGGTACCGCCCTCTTCCCTTCTTTCACCTATAGGTAAAAAAGTGTGATTTTCTGGCGTAACAAAAGATACGGTCCCTCCTCCAATAATACTGGGCTCATGATTGACGATAACCGCTTTTTTTACCACCAAAATTCCCGGTGTACCAGGACCTCCGACAAACTTATGCATTGAAAAAAATAATGCGCTTTTTTGCGCACAATCACCTACTCTTTGGCTGGCAGGGTTCATATTCACATCGACATACGGCGCTGCTGCGGCATAGTCCCAAACAGAAATTGCGCCATATTTGTTCAATAGTGTCGTGACAGCATAATCATCTGTTCTAACTCCAGAAACATTAGACGCCGCACTAAAGCTCGCGATAATCCGTTTTCCTTGATTAAGCCTTAAAAGCCCTTCAAGAGACCGCATGCACAAGGTGCCGTTTTCGCCGATTGGCACACGCAATAGCTCGATATCGAGCGAGCGCCATGGAAGTTCATTGGAATGATGTTCGTAAGGTCCTAGGATAATAACGGTACCGTCTTTCTCACTTTGACTTAAATTATGTAGATTTAATTGTGAAATCAGCACATTTACAGCAGCTGTCGTACCGCTACCGCAAAAGAGAATAAGGTCATCTTCGTTTGCATTGGCCAATGCTCTTATGGCATTACGAGCCTCTTCTCTATAAGCCGTCGTTTGACTGCCTGTCGCATTGGCTTCAGTGTGCGTATTGGCGTAGAAAGGCAAAATATGCTCTTGGATAGCCTCTTCGATGAAATCCAGCGCTCGACCCGATGCGGTATAATCAGCGTACGTAATCTTTCTCTGACCAAATGGCGCATCTATTATGGGTGACAATTTATCCATTGAGCGTTGAATTTTTTCAACCAAAGAGACTTTATTAAACATGGTATTTTCCTACGTTTTTGGAGTCACCAAAGGCACCTCCGTTGTATACTTAATTTGCTCCATCGCAAAGTTTGAAGTGACATCCGTTAAAGACGTCGAACGAATGAGCTTCTTATAAAACTCATCATAGGCTCCGATATCTTTCACCAATACTCGAAGCAAATAATCGTATTCCCCAGCCATTCGATAGAACTCTACTACCTCTGGAAACCCCTCAATTAAATGAGTCAGTTCGTCCGCCCAATCAGCGTCATGCCGGTTTGTTTTAATCTGTACAAACACGGAGACACCAACCTCCAATTTATTGGCATCTAACAAAGCTACTTTTTTCTTTATGTAGCCGAGCTTTTCAAGACGCTGAATTCGACGCCAACAAGGTGTTTTCGAAATTCCAACGTGCTGGGAAATAAATTCTGTGGAAATACTAACATCACGCTGAATAAGAGCAAGTATATCTAAATCAATCAAATCCAAGTCCAATTTATTCTCCATAAAAGACAAAATAAGGAAAAATATTCCAGTTTCATCAACCAATTTCTCATAATTCGAGACATTATTCTAATAAATTAAAATATTACGAATATAATTTTTTGAAAACACCCGATAAGAAACCATTTTTTTTCAAAAAAACAAAAAAATAGCAAAAAAAAGCCATCTTCTACCGAAAGATGGCTTCTAAATTAATAGTGTTTTGAAAGTAGCGTCACTCTGTATGATGAAGGGATTGCAAACCACTCGCAGAGGGCTTAGTAAACAATGTATCACTCGAAAACGTACTTGATACACCACTAGCAGTGGCGATATCTCGACTAGAAGAAGTCACATTTCTACGCTTTAGATTGACAGCAATTATTAAAAACAGCGCAAAGCAGCTTAGTGACACATTTCCAAGAAACAATACCACCTTCTGCTGCTTGGATAAAAAGCCCTGCTCTATTTTAGTCGGCTCACCAAGTTGCCTATAAAGCGTATTAACTAAGCCGTAACGTTCATTATTTAGACTTGAAATGATTCTTTCTACGGTTTCTGAATACCTTAAAAGCTCATCTTTTAAAGGTATTAAAGGAGAAGCACTCGACAATGTGGTAGTGGTATCCTGCAAGTAAGCATCTAAAGGCAATAGAAAAGCGGAATCACCGTATACCCCCTGAATGTCCGCAGCATAACGAAGACGATTTGATATACGTTGAGTAACTGAAGCATATTCTTCTAAACGCTTAAAAAGTTGAGGAATTACCCTGTCGACTTGCGACGTATACTCCTGCTTAAGACCTTGTTTCGTCTTATTGACAATCGCTTGGGAAAACAGAGCAAGAAATCCTTCTAAGCGCTGTATCTCTTTATTAACCTCGATAGATTGCTTTTCTATTTGAATGGTGTCAGCACTCAATGCTTGCCGGTAGGTTGTGTCAGTCGATTTATTACTCATTGAAACAATTTTATCAAGGAATGCAGCACCCATCGGGTTTGCAGACGACTCCCCATTTCCTTGATTACCCAAAGCATGAAGGTAGCGATCTTCTGCATTCTGCAACGAAGCAACTCGCAAACCCAGCGACTCTCGCTCGCGCTCAAGCTCTTTAATACGAGTTCGATAGTATAAGGGCACTTTAGAGCTATCTTTACTAATGCCCAATTGTAATAAGGGCGCTCTCAACTGATCAATATCGTACGCTTTCATATCGTCCAACAAACGCACCAAATCGTCCAAGGCCATACCTGTTAGAGGGTCTGTTATGACACCACCATACTCAGTCGAAATCAATTTATTGACATTCTGCTTAACCAAATCAATTCGATCTGAAATGACATCAATCAGAATCAAATAATCTAGATTTTTTACTAAGTCTAATTGAAACAATCTTGACGAATACATTGCTTCATCAATAACCAACAAATTATCTGGATTACGAGACCAGTAAATCGGCGCATAAATTAGCTTCTGTTCTAGATCACTCATTAAGGAATTCACGTCAACTAGACTCAACCCTGTCTCGACATCGAGCGCCCCTGCCCCCTCTGACTGAGCTAATAGCACTGACACCTCACCTTTCAGAGCCATATAATAAGACCAAAGTTGACGTAACGACGACAAAGAACTTTTCGCATCACTGTCTTTTATGACATGGGTAGATAAAGAAGAAAAACCATTAGACGACACACCGCGAACAGAAACCGCCTGTTCGACCCATTGTTTAGGGATGGCATTAATTAATCTTAGCGCGTCGTCTTCGGTCATCATGAAGCTCGAAGTATCTAACCGAATCACTGCTGCGACTTGAGCAGCCTGACTAAGCTCCTTAGTTAACGTTTGACGAGCATCGTCAATGTCCGCAGCAATAACGCGTCCGTCCGCCAAAATAGAATTGTATTTGTCAATTAATACATCACGCTGAGGGGAGTAGGGAAATATTGAAAAGCGCGTCTCTAGAGCAGTTAAGTCATCGTATTTATGACTTAACCCTAACTCTTCAAGTGCCGCTTCAACAACACTTTTAGAGATCACATCTTCCAAACGAAAACGATCCCCATTCGGATAATGATGATTCTCAAGACCTTTAAATGTAAACCCAATCAGCTGACTGTATGCTGTTTCCACAGGCTTGGTCATATAAACAAAGCCCAAGTAAAACAATGTAAATAGAAAAATAGGAATCAGTACTACTCTTAATTTTATTCTCATATTGTTGTTGGGTAAAACCGTTGACATTTTTCAGTCCTTTTCTCAAAGAGAACAACGTTAAGAGCAATCATCGCAAATGGTATACAGAAAAACAGCGAGAAAGCGCGTTTTATATACATCTATGATACACCGACCAAAAGATACACAGGCGACCCAAGGTTTTTTTTTGTTAAAAAAAGAATATTTTATGTAAAAAAATTGTAAATTATAAATTATAAAGCGTAACATCAAGATACATATATTTACAATTAGGGTGCGATCAATTATTAGACCATAACGATCAATTGTGACTTCAATCATGAAGAAAAAGGCTCTAACACTTTCTGCACACCAATCAAGTCAGCCGACAAAGCTATACATAACTTACTTTAAATTTAAATAATGAGAAGAAAAAAGAAATAGCAGTCAAAATCTAAGGAAAACGCAAACAAAAAAAGAGAAAGAAAAGTTCCTTAAAAATGCAAGAAAAAGGAAAAAATATATGGATTTAGAAATACGAACGGAAGTATGGCTTACACAAAGAAAAAACTAGAAATATACAAAAACAACCATTTCAACGAAGTTAGTAGTGCAGCGAATGACTTGAGAAAAATACAAATTTAGGGGTGCATACTTAAAAGGAGGCGCCAAGCTTACTTACTGACCCTGTAAATAATTCTGTGTAACTGCTCTTGGTTACAAGTATTCAGATAGTCTGATCTTCGAACATAATTATAAAACGGTTTAGAGCTTGCTTCCAGTGATGGATCGGCATTGTCCACCTCTTGGAAGCATCCATTATCGCTAGGTACACCACTTTTCTAGCCGATTCATCTGTCGGGAACAGTTTACGTTTTTTGGTCGCTTTTCTGATCACGCTGTTCACAGATTCAATCGCATTCGTTGTATAGATAGCTCTACGGATATCTTGAGGGTAGCTGAACAGAGTATTGAGATTATCCCAATGAGCCGTCCACGAGCGACTGATTTGAGGGTACTTCTCATCCCATTTATCACCAAAGTTCTCTAGCGCCAACAGAGCTTCATCTTCAGTCGTAGCTTGATAGATTTCCTTTAGGTCTGCGGTAATGGTCTTGTAATCTTTCCACGGAACGTATTTCAGTGAGTTTCGTACCATGTGTACGATACAGAGCTGGATTTGAGTTTTTGGATAAACTGCATTGATGGCATCAGGAAAGCCCTTAAGGCCATCAACACAAGCGATGAGGATATCATTCACACCTCGATGTTGAAGCTCGGTGAGTACACTGAGCCAGAACTTCGCCCCTTCAGTTTCGGACATCCACATCCCAAGAAGCTCTTTCTGACCTTCCATATTGACGCCGAGAGCAAGGTAAATAGCTTTGTTGATGACTTGCTTATTTTGGCGCACCTTCACAACAATGCAGTCCAGGTAAACGATAGGATAAACCGAATCGAGAGGGCAAGCTTGCCACTCAACAACTTGTTCTAAAACAGCATCAGTGACTTTAGATATTAGACTGGCGGAGATATCAGCATCGTACATTTCTTTGAAGGTTGCGACGATTTCTCGGGTAGTCATTCCTTTGGCATATAAGCTTAAGGTCTTGTCGTCCATCGATTGGAATCGAGTTTGATGCTTACGAACGATCTTGGGTTCAAAGGACGCGTCACGGTCACGGGGGATTTCTAACTGGATCTCACCATCGTCAGTAATTAGGCGTTTAGATGAGTAGCCATTTCGACTGTTACTATCGTTGGTCGGTGAGTGTTTTTCGTAGCCAAGGTGATCATCAAGTTCAGCATTTAAAGCTGTCTCAACCGTCACCTTGGTTAACATTTTCCTGAAGTCATCAAGATCCGAAGGCGTCTTAATTGACTTAGCGGCTTCGCGAGCGAAGGCTTCTAAAGCTTTCTTAGCCATATTGCTTATCCTTAGCCATGACTGGCTTAATTATAAGCAGATACACAATTTAAATTACAGGCTCAATGAACTTGGTCACACCTCCCTTAAGCATTATAGATAGATCCGCGTGTTATATAACTTTAAATTGACCAATCATTGTTTTTAGATTTTCTGACAACACAGAAATCTCTTCAGCGGCTTGCGCAACCAACTTCGCGCCATCTGAGTTTTCCTTGGCCGTCTCGCTGACTTTATTAATAGAAACATTGACTTGTTCTGAAACTGCACTTTGCTCCTCAGCGGCACTAGCAATCTGCAAGTTCATATTATTAACCTCTGTCACGGTCTTCGAAAGACCACTTAGAGCTCGTTGCGCCTGACTCGATACTTCCACTGTTTTTTGGGTTTTCAAGTGTCCTTGCTTCATTGCACTAACTGAAGAGCTTGTTTCAGTCTTCAAGCGAACCGTCATTTTTTGAATTTCATCAATCGATTCCTGAGTACGACTCGCCAGAGTTCGAACTTCATCAGCCACTACAGCAAAACCCCTTCCTTGCTCCCCAGCTCTTGCCGCTTCAATCGCCGCATTCAAGGCCAACAAGTTAGTTTGTTCAGCAATATTGGTAATAACATCCAAGATTGCGCTAACGTTTTCAGTTTCTATGTCCAGCTTACTCACTGTTTTTTGCGTTGAATGAAATTCTTGCGCAAGATCGTTAATAGAACCATTAACAGCCAAAACAGCCTCATTTCCCTGTTGCACGTTCACCTCAGCGTCGCTAGTTATCTCAGCGGTTTTGTAGGCATTCGTCGCAACATCCTGGATGGAAGCAGTCATTTCATTCATCGCCGCGACCACTTCATTAAGATTATCAGCTTGAATATTTAAATTGCTCGCTGATTGACTGGTTACCGCCGTTACTTCATTCGTGGCACCTGTTAATTGCTCTGATGCAGACGCAATTTGATGAATCATGTCATGCAGACGTTCAATCATCACTTTCATTGCATAAAGCAACTGGCCCGCCTCATCATTAGAGTAACTTTCTATTTTAGGCGTTAGATCACCTTGAGCTAACTGATTTGCGATACTGGCTGCCTGCTTGATCGGCTTTGTAATTAATTTTGTCATCACCACACCTAAAGCCACACCAATAACAATGGATAATGCACACATCGCTATCATTTCTATTAAGGCTGACTCTTCATGATGCAAAGCCGTCTCCATTGCATGTGATGTCATTTTTCCAATATCAACGAGTAGCGTTTCCAAATGCTGATTAATCTCATGCTCTGCTTCTTCAAGCTGCAAAATTTCTTCGTCGTGGACCGGAGAGCGAGAAGCCAATTTAGTTAATATTTTCTCCACCTTCATTTCAAAAGCGGCATGCTCTTTTTCAATAGCAAAAAGGTTACCTTCCAAACGCCCCAACTCTCTTTCCAACTCACTTGAAATAGCATGACTTTTGGCGATACGTAGAATACCCTCCCCTTGCTTAATCTCTTTATCAATCTCGCCTGCAAGGCTTTTTATCGAAACAGATAACTCATCAACTGTTTCGTGAGCCGTGTGCAACCCTGCAATACGCAGCGCACGTTCGAGCAATATCGATTTCTCAAGCTGCTTTACTGTAATGTCGGACACAAGCGCAGTAAGAGGAATATCTTCTTTATGAACAGTATTCATCTCATACCCTATCGAAGTTACACGACTAATAGCGAATGCGGACGTAATAACCAACAGTGCAATCAACACACTAACAATGGCGCCTATTTTTTGGCCAATCGGGCGGTCCTTAAAAAACTTCATAGGGAAACTCCTAACTACTTTCACCAAATGGACACATAACTATCTGATAATTAGTTATATTTATTGATATAGATCATTGCAACTTACAAATTTCTAAACATCTTAAAGATTTAATTACAATACTCAAACAATTTTTCACCTTTTTTTCTCTAATTTTCCGTATGTAAATTAGTGCAAATTTTGAGTGCAACCAGGTATCACTGTGGCAAAATGCCTAGCGAGGTTAATAACTCCTTGTTACAAAGTGATTTAATCTCAAGCGAGCGGCTATAGCAGTCGCGTTAAGTATGTTTTCAGACATTTCAACACTTGGCTATTTCACTTCGTTACACGAAAAACAGAGTAATCGGTAGTATTCACAGCTCAATGCACTTACATACGTTGTAATAATGGTATGCGCCAGCGCAACTAGGGCAGGAAAATGACAGTTAATGCCATAAAAAAATTAGGGACACTTGCAATCTGCTTACCGCTTTTAGCCTGCAGTACGTTAGGCACTGAAGAAAATAGTAGAGAAAACTTTGCGGAAAAAGCGCAACAAGACCTAACGAACGTAGAAGAGAGTCGATCTATTGAGTGGCAAGCGTTAGACACCGCCACTCAAAATAACTACCTCACGGACCTGATCCAAGACAGCACTCTAAATAAAGTCATTCAACAAGCATTGAATGCCAACCCTAGCTTGCAAAAAACAGCACTTACTCTAAAAGCCAGCCAGTGGAAACTAAAAAGCAATCAAGGCGAGCACCTCCCTTCTGTGGAAGCGGGTCTAGGAGCTGACAGAAGTAAATCCAGTGACACTAACTATTCAGCCAAGATCAGTGTTAGCTGGGAGCTTGATTTATGGCAAAAGTTAGCAGATTCAGAAAAAGCCACAGCGAAAAGCTTAGCCAGTGAAGCCGCGCTATATCAAGCGAGCAAAGATGCGCTTGTCGCCAATGTAATGAAGACATGGCTCGCACTGACAGCAAAACAACATGCGATCGCAATAGAAGAAAAACGCTTAGCACTGCTCGAATCTAATGAAGCATTAATCGTAAAGCGATTCAAAAATGGCTTGGACAACTTAGAAAAGCTGGATGAGGCGCGTACCTCTTCATCACAATCACGCGCCAGTTTACTAGAGTATCAAGAGAATCTAGCGATCAAAAAAAGAGAACTAGAGATCTTACTCGGAAGCGATGAAGCAATACTGATCCCCATTAACAATCATTATCCTAATGTGGATCTGACATTTAACAACCTACATACACAACGACTCCAACGCCGCCCGGACTTGAAGTCTGCCTTCTTAGATATTCAAGCGGCGGATCTTAATACGTCCGTCGCCTACAAAGATATGCTGCCCTCTTTTAGCCTAAGCGCTGCTCTCAACGACTCAGCAGACTCACCAAGCTCGGCTTTATTCACAGCACCAATTTGGTCTCTCGCCGCACAGTTAACTCAACCGCTTTATAAAGGCGGACAACTCAAAGCAGCGGCTGAAGTTGCTAAGCTCAATACAGCGCAAGCTTATCAGGCCTATAGGGACACACTACTCACCGCAGTAAATGAAGTTGAAAATGCATTAGGGCAAGAAAAAGTCTTGCAACAACAGGTTCAACACATTTCAGCCGCACTCAAGAGCTCGCAGAGTAATTTAGATCAATATCAAAAAAAGTATCGATCAGGGCTGATTGAATTAAGCGAGCTAATAACAGTGCAAAAAACAACCTTTGACCTTGAAGCTCAACTCGATGAGCTTATTTACAACCACCTTGCAAACAGGGTGACGTTAGGACTGGCATTAGGGCTAGGAGTCGCAGAACAATGAAATATATTACCCAATGGGCAGTGCTCTGCCTTGCCCTGGTTATCGCGGCCGGAAGCTATTGGTACATTAACGACGCATTACAAGACGAGTCTGGAAGTACTGCGTTTTTAGGTGAAGGCGGTGGACCGCGACCAGGCAAAGGCCCGGGAGGTCCAAAAGGCGAAACCGGCGGTGGATCTCGCAGAGGGGAATCAGCACAAACAGGTAAACAACAGTCTGTCAGAGCAAACGAGCAAGAATCCGAAAAAGCCATTGTTATTAGCGTCGTAACAGTATCACCCTCCTCTTATGCGCCGACGATTAACGCAACGGGTCTAGTAAAACCAAGGTATGACCTCACATTGACCAGTAAAGTGAGCGGTGAAGTCACTCACATTTCCTCGCAATTTGAGTTAGGGAAACGCGTTAAAAAAGGCGACGAACTGATCCGACTGTCCAATAAAGAGCTTAACTCTGCTGTTGCCGATGCTCGAAAAACGCTCGCAAGCGCAGAATTAGCCCTAAAAGAAGAAGAGCGCCAAGGAGAACAAGCACAAGCAGAATGGAAGGCGGCAGGCTTTGCAGGAAAGCCTGATTCAGACTTAGTTTTAAGAAAACCTCAACTCGCCGATGCGAAAGCCACTGTCAACGCAGCCAAAGCCTCTCTATCTGAGGCAATAGACGACCTAAAACACACGAAGATCACCGCACCGTTCGATGCGTTGATTGTGTCGCAAGATGTCACCCCAGGCGCCAATATCAGTGCAAATGGTGAGCTAGCAACACTGTACAGCACTGATCGAGCGGAAATATCGTTAAATCTTTCAAGCTCCGATTGGGCCAAACTTCCAGAGACGAAAACACTATTAGGATCAAATTGGCTAGCCCTAATAACCAGCATTGATTCCGATATACGTTGGGACGGCAGTGTGATTGCGGCCAGCCAGCATATCGACACCTCAACACGAATGCGCAGCCTAACCATCGGTCTAATGTCTCCACTAGACCAAGCACAACCGCTTCTCCCCGGAGCCTTTGTTTCCGTGAGCCTTAAAGGAAAGCAAATTGATCAACTCTGGAAACTGCCTTCAACGGCATTAAGCCAACAAAGCGAAATTTGGTATTTAGACGATGAAAACCGCCTTAACGCGTTTGAAGTCACGCCCTTATTCTCCGACTCTGACTCGATCTATATTCCCGTACCCATTGCATTTCTAGAGCAGCCGTACCATGTACTTGTCAAACCGTTTAGCAGTTACCTAAAGGGTATGCTTGCTAAGCCAGCTGAGGTAAATGAATAATGTCGAGCGACCCACAACACAGAGGCATTATCCCTTGGTTTGCTGGCAACCCTGTTGCGGCAAACCTGTTAATGCTGCTCGTTATTGCATTGGGCGCCATCAGTGTAGGAAGCCTCAACAAAAAGAGCTTCCCGACTCTTCCTCCTAACGGCATCGACGTTTCCGTTAGCTACGACAGCGGTTCCGCTAAGGCAAGCGAAGAAAGTATTGCGATACCGATAGAGCAAAAACTGCAAGGTGTAGAAGGCATTAAAAACACCATGTCTTCCTCCAGCGCAAGCGGTGCAGGCGTCAATATAGAAGTCAAAGACGGCTATGACTTAGACGAGGTTTACACCAGTATAAAAGAAGAAATTGGAGAAATGACCTTCCCAAGTGAGGCCGATCCCGCGAGCATTACCAAAGACACGCGCTCAGAACTTGCCATTATCATCCAAATGTTTGGCGACACTGACCGACGCACATTACAAAAGCTGGCGTATGATTTAAAAACGGATTTACTGACCGATCAAGAAATCAATTCCGTTTCGATATCGGGTGCACTCGACCTCATCATGGCAATAAGTGTCGATAAAAACAAATTAGACGCCTATGGGTTAACACTGACGGAAGTCAGCACCGCGATTAACGCCGAATCTTCCACCGCTAAAGTAGCCACACTGAGCAATAAAGACATTTACCTGACAATAAGTGCATCAGAACAAGATTACTTCAAAAGCCAATTTGCCTCCATTCCCATAAAATCCTTTTCCAACGGTGGACAGCTTTTACTAGGAGAGATAGCGTCGATAAAAGACACGTTTGACGACAGCGACTTCGTATTATCTCGCTTTAATCAAAAAAACAGCCTTGCATTGCGGATCAATACCATAGGTCAAGACGACATCATAAACACGGTTGAAGCAACCAAAAAAGTCGTCGATAAATGGCAAAACTCAAATCGTTTGCCGCCGAGTGTCGAGTTAGTCACGTGGAATGACCGAAGCACTTCCATTAACCAACGACTCGAACTGATGGTAAAGAACGCGTTAACAGGCGTATTTCTAGTCTTTGTTCTTTTGGCTGTCTTCTTAAATATTACGGTCGCATTTTGGGTCGCAATGGGATTGCCGTTTATTTTCTTCGGCACCTTATTCGCAATGGGAAGCGAGTTAACCGGTCTCAGTTTAAACTTGATAACCACATTTGGCTTCATTCTAGCGCTTGGCATTGTCGTCGATGATGCTGTTGTCGTTGGTGAGAGCATCTACGATGTTCGTTCCAAAGACGGTGATACGCTGGGCAATACGATTAAAGGAACGATGAACGTCGCTGTGCCTACGCTATTTGGCGTGTTTACTACCGTTGCTGCATTTTGGGCATTATCGAATATTGACGGACGTTTGGGCCAAATTTATTCACAATTTGCGATTGTCGTCGCCATTTGTCTCATTTTGTCGGTGGTTGAGTCCAAAATTATTCTGCCAGCGCACCTTTCACACATCAACACTCGTAAAAGTGCACCTAAGAATATTCTTTCGAAAGTGTGGCATTACATCCAACATGGTGCGAACTCTGGACTCTCCTTCTTTAGTAATGTTGTGTATCGACCAACAATACAATTTGCCTTAACACACAGATACGCCATGCTGATTGGGTTCATTTCAATCTTCTCTCTTGTTATGTCGATGCCGTTTACGGGCGAAATTCGAACCAGCTTTTTCCCAAGAATTCCGGGGGATACGGTACGAGCATCACTCACTATGTACAGTGATGTAAGCTATGGTCAGACACAAAAAGCACTGTTAGAAATCGAACACAAAGCGTATGAAGCAGACGCTTTGCTTATCTCTTCGGGTAAAGGTCAACCTGAAAAATCTGGTATAAAGAACATAGAAACCAGAGCCAAAGGGGATCAAGATGGCGACTTCCGCATCGAGTTACGCAGCGATGCGCCCTATACCCCACGACAATTTTCGGCGAAGTGGCAACAATTAGCAGGAACGCCAGAAGGCGTGAAAAGTCTGCGTATACGAAGCGCAGCGGAAACCGTCGATGCGCTGTATATCGAAATAACCAGCAGTGATTCATCCGCACTCGATGGTGCAATGGACACGTTAATCTCGGCACTCAATCAACTACCAGCCGTCACCGGAATCGAAAAGTTTGATGCCCCCCTTGAAGACAGATTAGCACTCGAACTTAACGAGCAAGGAAGATTACTCGGGCTATCAACCCAAAACCTTGCAACCCAAATCACCACCAATTTTGATGGCGATACGGTGCAAAAGTATCAAAGAGACAATGACGAAATAAAAGTCAAACTAGGCTATGTAAACAATCAACAATCGACTGCCAACGATATATTAAGCACACAAATCACCCTCGATAGTGGAACGAATATCCCCTTAGAAACAGTGGCGTCCTTCGCTAAAACAGAAGTAAAGACAAACATTATTCGAATCGATGGAAAGCGCTCTTATTATCTGTCTGCCGAAGTCGATAAAGACATTCTTTCGTCTACGGAAGTCGTGGAGTTTCTTCAGAAAAATATCATGCCGAATATTGAGAAACAGTTTTCCAGCGTGACGTTCGACTTTGGTGGAGAAGCAGAAGAGCAAGCGGAAACGGAATCTTCTTTACTTGATATGTTCCTTCTAGCGCTTCTCATCATTTATGCGCTTCTCGCCATTCCACTTAAATCCTATACGCAGCCTGCTATCATCATGATGGCGATTCCGTTTGGTATCATCGGCGCGCTATTGGGCCATTGGATGAATGACCTTTCGATCAGCATTTTTTCACTTAACGGCATTATTGCGTTAAGCGGCGTCGTCGTTAACGATAGCTTATTGTTAGTTTCGAGGTTTAATACGCTTCGAAAAGAAACAATGCATGTGAAGAAAGCCATCATTCTAGCCTGCCAAGGTCGTTTAAGAGCGGTGTTGCTAACCTCTTTCACAACGTTCGCTGGCCTTATCCCGATTCTTTGGGAAACCTCACGACAAGCACAAGCCTTAATCCCAGCGGCCGTGTCGTTAGGTTATGGCATTATGTTCGCCACCTTCATCACGCTTGTTTTAATTCCAGTTCTGCTTCTTATTCAAGAGGATATTCATTTAGTTTGGATAAAAATCACTAAACGAACGACCAAGGAAACAAGCGACATCGTCAGCTAAGCACAAAATCAATTTAAGCAAACCTCGCCAAGGTGGTGCTTAATCTGGATACACCTTTTTCAGATTAAGCACCAAGGCATCAAACACTGCCTTATACAATGGGTTATTCCTCAAGTCTTCATGCATGGTTACCCAGACATCAAGCTCTAATTTGATGGCCCCCTCCAGTATAGGTATTAAATTGTTATCGTATTTAATAACGGCAAGCTGACAAATCCCTATACCAAGCCCAGCCCTTATTAAAGCAAGCTGAACAATATTACTGTCAGCTCGATAATTGAACACACTGCGGTCGACATCAAAACCAAGGTCACGTGTATTGCGTCGGATAAAGTCTGTTTCTTTGTCATAACCAATTAATGGATGCTGCCGTAGTTCTTCAGCCGTTTTTGGTAGCGCGTGGTTTTCAATATATCGTTTGCTCGCACAAAAACCAAACTTACATGTGCCGACCTTTCGTGCAATCAGTTGGCTTTGTTTTGGTCTAAACATCCTTACCGCGATGTCTGCTTCCCGATTCAATAAATCTTGTGGCATATCAGACAACACGAGTTCAATCTCTATTTTAGGGTTATCTTTTTGAAACTCACTTAATACAGCAGGTAATACTTCAACACCTACAATATCGGAGGTTGTTAGCCTCACCGTACCGTTTATAATACCGTCTTCATTTGATAGCGCTACTCGCTCGAAGGTCTGTGCGAGGTGCGACATATCCAAAGCAAGTTTTTCAAGAGAAACAGCACGCTCAGTAGGTACTAATCCACTTTGCGTACGAATAAACAACGAATAACCTACATGGGTTTCTAGCTCATCAATATGTCGCCCTAAAGTGGGCTGGGTTGATCCAGTTGCACGCGCCGCAGCAGACAGTGAGCCCTCCTGCAAAACAGCCAAAAATGAACGATACAACTCCCAACCGATTCGTTTCTTCATTAACTTCTGTCCCGTTTAATACAGTTGATCATTTAATTAACAAACTTCAACCCTGTTAATCGGCTTAAAGCGAATATACCTATACGTTTATGTATAGTAGCAACATCATATTAAACAATTTAAAACAACACCGTTAGTCTCTAACATTCCTTCAGACCCAAACACATATTCTCTGGAGGCAATATGACCAACATAAAAAACCAAGTACTTATACTAGGTATAACAGGCGGCATCGGAAGCGAAGTCGCTCGGCAATTATTAGAGCAAAACTGGAACGTAATCGCGCTACACCGTTCACCAGAACTCGTTTCTAAAGAAATAAATCTCAAAACAAAACACATCATCTGGATTAAAGGCGATGCAATGAATTCTGAAGATGTTTTAAGAGCCGCAGAAGGATGTTGTGTTATCGTCCATGCAGTCAATCCACCGGGTTATAAAAAGTGGGAAAAATTCGTCATTCCTATGATAAAAAACAGTATAAATGCGGCCAAAAAACAGCGAGCCACCGTCGTATTTCCTGGCTCAATATACAACTACGGTCCGGATGTGTTACCCAATGATGTGTTGCCCAATATTTCTGAATCAACACCTCAACATCCGATAACAAAAAAAGGATCGCTTAGAGCAGAGATGGAACAGGAATTAAAACGCTTTGCAAATGACGGCGGAAGCGTCATCCTAATCCGAGCGGGCGATTTTTATGGCCCTTATGCCAAAAATAACTGGTTTTCACAAGGACTGATCAATCCCAATAAAGCCGTTAAATCCATTTACAATCCCAGCAGTAAAAATGTGGGTCATCAATGGGCCTACTTGCCAGATGTCGCTCAAACAATGATATCTATGATCAAAAAGCGACATGAACTTGAGCCATATGCCGTCTATCACATGAAAGGTATTTGGGATCCAGATGGCACACTTATGGTTAATACAATTCAAAAAATTATTCATGAAAAATCAGGAAAAAAACCAAAAATTGCACCTTTTCCATGGTGGCTTGTTTGGTTAGCAGCTCTCTTTAACACCACGGCAAAAGAACTCTTGGAAATGAAATACTTATGGGCGCAACCAATCAAAATGGAAAATAACAAACTTAGAAAGAAATTAGGAGAAGAACCTCACACTCCCATTGAAATTGCGGTCGAAAAGACCCTGAGAAGTCTCGGAGCGCTAAACGATTAAAATAGCCTTATAAGGCAGCCTTGCAATACAGTAAGACGGAATTAGATCCACCGTCTTACTGTATTGCAATAGTCTTTATACTCGCTTCCGAACTTTCTCTGGAGCATTCGTTCTTCTGGTTTTATTTGAAATTGAGTTATATACAAAATAAATACTGCGGTCGTCACCACACCAACCACCAGCACACCAAAACACACACTGATGCCAAATAAAACAAGCGCCATTGCCAGATACATAGGATTACGAGAAAACTTAAACACACCAGAAGTAACCAGTGCGCTCGCATTTTCAATTTTATGTGGATTAACGGTTGTTTTATGACGCCTAAATGTCATTACAGCACTTGCGGCTACTACAACACTCAGCAAAAGTATAACCGCACCTGCCCCACGGGTGACATCATTTGCTTGATTAATAAGATTTTGATTGGCGAGATACATAAAACTCAATAAAAACAGTAACACAACCACGGGTGGAATTTTTAGATTTAACATAGTTTACTTCCGTTTAGAAAAGCGATCTATTACTCATTAGAGACGATAATAAAACATCAGCCTGAATTCAAGTTCGAAGTGCGACACTTTTCATTTCAAGCCGCTAAGCACATCTCTTTAAATACGACTGCTGGCTGCTTGAACTCTAAACACTTTCTTGGACGATAATTGATACGTGTCATCGCCCAGTGAATGACGCCATCTTCAATCTCTCTTAAATCTGTTCCTTTCCGCACATATTGCCTTAAAAGGCCGTTACTGTTTTCGTTCGCGCCACGCTCCCAAGAACTATAAGGGTGGGCAAAATAGACTTTTGTATCCAGCGCTTCTTCAATCGTCGCATGATGAGCAAACTCTCTACCGTTATCTGCTGTAATCGTATGCACGTGATCTTTAAAGGGCATTAACAACTCTATTGTCGCTTGGGTAACATCTATGGCAGATTTTGAATTCACTTTCTTTATCAAGTAAAAATGCGTCGTTCGCTCAAGTAGAGTGACAATCAAGCCTGTTCCACTTTTACCTAAAACCGTGTCTATCTCCCAATCCCCAAAACGTTTTCGCGTATCGACAATATCAGGACGCTCTTCTATGGATACAGCGTTCTTTATGACGTCATCTTTTGTTCGTTTGCCTTTCCGATAGCGCTTATGACCCTGTCTTAAGTGTCGGTAAAGTGTTCCTTTGAGCCTTTTATCATCATGAATGTACTGATAAATCCACTCATGACTGACTGGAACGCCACATAGCCTCAATACATTAAAGACTTGCTCTGGACTCCAGTCAAACTCAATAAGAGTCCGTATATAATTGATCGTTTTTGTTGGTATTCGATACTTTGCAGACCTCTTTCGTCTTGTTAGACAAAGAGTGTGTGCTTCCTTAGGGCAATAGCGTTTTGCTTGCCTGTTACGCTTTAATTCACGATAAACCGTGGCTTTATGACACTTAATGGCATTGGCTATATTGGGCACTGACATTTTTTGTTCTAAAAGAGCGGAAATCTGGTATCGTTTCCCTTCGGTCAACTGCTGATAATTCATGTTTGTACTGCTTGTTTTTGTGGTGAAAAGAAGTGTACCAACTTCAGCAGTTGGCTTCTTCTACACCTGTCTTGCAGTGTCGCACTTATTATCTGAATTTAGGAGAAAGAGCCTTCACTAGTGATTATGTCGTATCGGAGATACGCCCATAATACGCTTATAAGCACGAGAAAACGCCGCTTCAGACTGATAACCCAACGACTCAGATAGCTCCCCTAATGTGATCGCGGTGTTCTTTAACTTTGATTTTGCAATATTCATTCGCCACTCAGTGAGATATTGCTTTACCGACACACCGACAACCTGAGTAAATCGAGCGGAAAAGCCCGAACGAGACATCCCAGCCTCACTCGCTAAAGATTCGACAGACCAAGGCTCAGCGGGAGATCGATGTACAGCCTTAAGTGCTTTACCAATTTTTGGGTCACGTAGTGCTCCTAACCAGCCTTGTTCGGCCTCTTTAGATCCTATGATCCAATGTCTGATCGCCTGAATAACAAGAATATCGGCTAAATGAGACATAATCGTTTCGCCTCCCACCTTTGCCTGCTCAGCCTCAGCCGCAATAAAAGAAAGCGTACTCTGCAACCAAACGTTTTGCGCCAAACTCATCTCTTCCAAATGAATAATAGACGGTAATTGAGACAACAACCGAGCACCGATAACATGGTTAAAACTTACCACACCACAGGTCAATCGTGTTAACGCCCCTCCTTCACCATGTTTCATAATTTCATAACGTTCATTAAGTTGCTCGACCTCAATGTCAAACAAGGGAACAACCTCAGACGCGTCAGGTGATAGAATGCAATGCCCTTTTCCGTGTGGTAGCAAGACAAAACTACCCGCTTTGAGTAAGACTTCTGCAGCGCCTTCCACCTTAAGCAAACATTCGCCATGGGTAACGATATGGAACATCATGTTGCCCTCAAACTCAGGCATTTGAATCCCCCAAGGTGCGGTTAACTCAGACTGGCAATACAAACTGCCATCGAGTCGCAGTTGATAGAGAGCTTCGCCCAACAAATCAGTCGACGCAGGTATACTGCGACTCTTATGTTCTGACTTTATATGAAGGCGATTCGAGGACGAAAAACCATTAGTAGCTGAACTCATCATAACGACATATTCCCAAATACTCTGATTCTAAAATAAGCACAATTTAGATAATCTGCAAAGTATATAAGACAAATAGGCATTAAACGAACGAATTTAATCCGTCACACTGTACATACATTAAACAAACAATCAGTGGAGACACAACATGAAACAACATCAATACGCCATCATTGGAGCAAGTGGGAAAACAGGTGTACGCGTAAACCAACGTTTACATCAAGCTGGATACATAGCAAGAGCGCTGTCTAGAAATACTGATATTCCATTTGACTGGACACAACCTAGTAGTACATGGAATCAAGCTCTAGAAGGAGTCGATGCGCTCTACATTACGTTTCAACCAGACCTAGCCATACCAGGTGCAGACACGTGTATCGAGCAACTGGTTGATGTCGCCAAACATGAGGGAATAAAACATCTCATTCTGTTGTCAGGGCGTGGTGAAGAAGGCGCAGAAAAAGCGGAAAAGATTGTTCAGTCTTCGGGGCTTTCTTGGAACATCGTTCGAGCTAGCTGGTTTATGCAAAACTTTAGCGAAAGCTTTATGCTCGATGGAGTCTTATCTGGACAGCTCGTTTTGCCTAAAACAGAGGTACCCGAGCCCTTCATTGACGTTGACGATATCGCAGATGTTGTTTTCGAATTAATGACTACCACCGCGTTTCGTAACCAACTAATAGAAGTCACGGGGCCAACCGCAATCTCATTTCAAGAGTGTGTTGATGAAATAAATAAAACAATAAATACATCGATTCAATACATTCCCGTCGACATTGACTCCTATCTAAAAGGCGCGTCTGAGCAAGGGATGCCCGAGGGAATGCTTTGGCTATTAAAAGAACTCTTCACTGAAGTATTAGACGGTCGAAATGTACACACTACGAACGGAGTGGAAAGAGTACTTAAACGAAAACCCTCTTCTTTCAAGGACTATGTAGTGAACACAGCCAAATCCGGTGTCTGGAACTAATAGGTCACTACGTATGCTTCACTATTACCTCATCGTCCTAACCATAATAACGGGCATCATGGCCGGCGTTTATTTTGCGTTTTCGAGTTTTATAATGCGCTCTCTTCGCTCCCTCTCTCCCCTTGAGGGAGCGAAGGCTATGATTCGCATCAACGAAGTTGTCTTGAAATCCGCATTTATGCCGCTATTTTTCGGCTCGACACTCGGTCATACTTTATTGGCCTTATGGATGAGTTTAGCACCACCAGCAATGCCTAGTGCGCTCTTAATCACCGCAAATATGGCTTACCTAATAGGTATGTTTGTCTGCACAGCTATCTTTAACGTACCGCTCAATAACCGGTTGCTGTCATATAAGGATGACGAGGAACAACTAAAACACTATTGGCGGACGTATCAATCAGACTGGGGAAAATGGAACCTAGTCAGAACCCTAGCCTGCACCCTATCCGCACTGATGCTACTCATAGGATGGACCTATATTTAAAATCGAAAATATTTAGAAGAAAAATTACTTTGAATAGAAAATACTTAGAAATAGAAAGGGCACGTTGGTCGGATAAACGTGCCCTTTTGTACTTTGAAATACCTAATGAGACCGTCTCGCGGGGCCTCATAATGCTTATCACTCTGGCTTAAGGGCCATGACTTTATCAATGTCTTCGGCCGAATGACGCTCAATCACTTGCTCCCAAGCTTCGCCAAACGGTCGGTTAACAATACGTCCACGCTGAACCGCTGGACGTTGTTCAATTTCCTTCGCCCAACGCATCACGTGCATATAGCTTTCGACATTCAGAAACTCCGCCGCATCGTATAAGTTGCCAAGTACAAGGTTTCCGTACCAAGGCCAAATAGCAATATCAGCAATGGAATAGTCATCGCCAGCCATATAGTTATTCTCGGCCAAGTGCTTATCCAGAACGTCTAACTGGCGCTTCGTTTCCATCGTAAAACGATCTATCGGGTACTGCTGCTTAGTTGGCGCATACGCATAAAAATGACCAAAGCCACCTCCTAAGTATGGCGCAGACCCCATTTGCCAGAACAACCAATTGCGACACTCCGCTTTTCCAGCGGGGTCTTTTGGCTCCAACAGGCCAAACTTTTCTGACAAGTACTGAAGGATGGAGGCGGATTCAAACAAGCGCGTGGCCGGCGTCGTGGTTGTATCTAACATTGCAGGGATTTTAGAATTCGGATTGATTTCAACAAAACCAGAAGAAAACTGATCACCTTCCCCTATATTGATCAAGTACGCATCGTATTCTGCTTCTGATACGCCCGCGGCAAGTAACTCTTCAAGCATTATGGTGACTTTTTGCCCATTCGGCGTCGCTAGCGAGTGCAACTGAAATGGGTGCACTCCGGCGGGTAGCGTTTTTTCATGCGTCGCGCCTGCTGTGGGTCGATTCGTACTTGCAAATTTCCCACCGCTCTCAGCCTCCCACGTCCACACTTTAGGCGGTACATAGTCGTCGTTTTTAACTTCTGTATTGGAATCACGGCTCATGTTGCACCCTCAAATTTAAATTTGATCGTAACAAATCTCGATCATGTTACGTCTTATTTCCTATAGATAGCATTTATAGATAGTTCGTATAGATAGTTCGTATAAATAGTTATATGGGACGACTATCGAACTTAACAAGCGTTGTTCGGAAATCGTACCGAGATTCGCCTTTTTTGCATAATTTAGGATCCAACATGAAACTGAAAAATAAGATCAACGCCACCTTGTTATTGGGCACGATAGCAAGTGCCTCACTTTTATCGGTTCCCGCAAACGCGGATGTTCAGTCCATGATCGTCGCTGGAGGCTGCTTTTGGTGTGTCGAATCCGATTTTGAGAAAGTAAACGGCGTACTGGACGTGGTATCAGGTTATACCGGCGGACACACAGAGTCCCCCAGCTACAGACAAGTCGCGGCAAAAAAAACAGGCCACTTTGAAGCCGTAAAGATCACCTTTGAGGATTCCGTTGTGTCACTCGAAACGCTCTCAAACTACTTCTGGAAGACCATTGATCCGACCGACCCTCATGGGCAGTTTTGCGATAAAGGCAGCCCATACAAGACCGCGATGTTTTATCAAAATACCCAACAAAAAAGCTTATTTGAAGCCTCTTTGGCACACATAAATAAAACAAAACCCTTCGCAGATGAAATCGTCACACAATTACTACCTGCTAGTACTTTTTATCTCGCAGAGGATTACCATCAAGATTATTACACGAAAAACCCTTTGCGATATCGCTTCTATCGTTCGAGTTGCGGAAGAGACAGCCGGATAAAAACATTATGGGGAGAGATTGCGAGCAAATCACATCACAATTGATTTAAATGCTATGCTAATCTTTGCGAAGCGCGGAATGCAAAAACGCTGCTGAACAAAAAATGATTCATCTTGAGAGCTTTGCACGAAATCGCGAGTCAAGACGAGGCAGAAATAGACGACAAAGCCGCGTTTATGAGTTGTAAATGACCACTTTGAGTCTTTTTAACACTGTCTTGGAGAGCACAGTGGTCGCGCAAAGATCTCATCTTAGTATAAGGGATACAAAATGATTACCAACGTACCACATGTCGTGTTTAAAACACGTATTCGTAATGAAGCTTTAGGTGGCCCAAACCCATTTGAGTGGAAAGACGTAACGACTGACGATTTATTCAAAGATAAAAATGTGGTTGTTTTCTCTTTACCAGGTGCCTTTACACCAACTTGCTCAACGTCGCACCTACCACGTTACGAAGAATTATACGAAGAGTTCAAAGGCCAAGGTATCGACGCCGTTATTTGTATTTCGGTCAATGACGCATTCGTGATGTTTCAGTGGGGCAAAAGTCAAAACGCACAAAATGTCTTCTTACTACCCGATGGAAACGGTGACTTCACTCGCCAAATGGGTATGTTAGTTAAGAAAGACAATTTAGGATTCGGTATGCGCAGCTGGCGTTATGCCATGCACGTTGAGAACGGCGAGATCAAAAAAATGTTCTCAGAAGCTGGGTATCAAGATAATGCTCCTGAAGACCCATTTGAAGTATCGGATGCTGACACTGTTTTAAACTATTTAAAAGCTCGCTAACGTAGAGAGCAAAATCAGCATTCATGAAAGCCTGAACAACCCGTTCAGGCTTTCATGAATGCTGATTTCAAGATTAAGGCTTAAAATCTAATTAAAGTAGGTGCTTAGCGCGCTACAACCTTACCGCAATCAGTTATATAATAGACATTCAAACTACCAGTTGGATATCTATGAACCGTCGTAAAAAAATCAAAGGCATTCTTACTAAGAAAGCCAAACGTGCCAACCTTAAGGCCAACCCGAAAAAAGCAAAGCCAAAATACATATCAAAGGCGGATCGTGCGGCGCTTGACGATCAAGCGACGGAAACGACAACAATCGACACGTCTTCTACTGAAACAATCGAATCATAACGCGATTGCGCCCATCGCCGCTTTTAATCTAGGCGTTCATTCCAAATATTGCTCGCTGCGTCAAAAGCCGCTTGGCTTATCGTCTTCAAAAGGATATCAGCCTTCTTTGATATCCTAACTTTCTTCTCTTAATCACTGCTTCGACTCTCGAAGCCTACTTTCTCGTCTACTAGACTGAAAAACAGACTTAAAACCCACATCGAAAACGCCCTAAAAAAGCGCAATAAAAAAAAGTTGCATCGAAACTTTTTCGGCTCTAACGTCGATAGACAATGATCAATAAATACACAGATTGAGCTTTAAAAATACGCTCAAATGATAGACAGTGATAAGAATAATAATGTTAAGAGTGTAATAACAAGACACGATGTCTATTAAAGAGATAGCAACTCAGCTGGATCTGTCTGTATCGACGGTGTCGCGTGCACTGAACGACTACCCAGATATCAGTCCACGGACAAAAAGGCGCGTACTAAAAGAGGCGGCCAAACAAGGATATAAACTCAAAGGTGCTGATTCAGCCCATTGGGTTCAAGCAAAACGCATCATTACCGCCGTATTGCCGAGTCAGGATGCACAGTATATTGATGCAACACTGTCAAAAGTGTTATCCGGCACACGACGAATTCTTGAGGAACAAGATTATATTCTCAAGATTGTCGTCATTGATTCTGGTCGATTGGAGTTGAGTGAGTTCGAACGTTTGATAAAAACCGGTGACCAAGACGGCTTTATTTTGCTTCGTACCAAGGTAAACGATGCCAAGGTTCACCGATTATTAAAATTGGACATTCCGTTTGTTTGCTACGGGCGGATAGAAAACAACAAGCGCTTTGCTTGGTTAGATCTCGATAATTATGCCGTCGGTAGAATGAGTGTCGAAACACTAAACGAAAACCAACGTGCATGCATCGGCATTGTTTCGGTTAACGAGCGATACTTTTTTGCAAAAGAAAGATTACGAGGAATATTCGAGCTTGCCGCTGAAAAGAATCTCAATCTAACAAAGCAAGATTTAATAGAAGTCAGTTTCGACGAAGAAGAAAATTATCTCGCATGCGCAGAGCTGTTGATACGCAAACCCACAATCACGGCGCTTATTTGCTTAACGAGTACAGCGGCAAAAGCGGCAGCATTAGCGGTGATGAGGCTGCAAACTGTCGGTCGAAAAATAGCGATTATAGGTTGCGATACGCCAATTGATGAGCTGACCTCCAGCATGGGTATTACCAGCATACAGCCAGCACCTCCGGCTCAAATAGGAGAAAAGTTGGCAACCATGATGGTGTCTCGCATCAAGGGTGTTGCAATTGAAGAACTTCAGGAGACACTTACTCCTGGTGTTGTGGCCTCAGGGTTTTCTAGCCCTTTTAAGTCGTATTAGGGTAATGATCGTTAGCGCCCTTTTTGAAAGTCATGGAAACCCATTAAAAACAAAAAATAGGACGGGGAAGACAAAATGAAGAATCAAACAGCTCTCATCATTTCAGGTGGCTTGTTGTTTAGTCAGCTTGCTAACGCAACGACGGTGGAGTTTTGGACCGCTCAAACTCAAACCGACAGAATGCAAACGATCGAATTGCTCGCGAGCACTTTTGAGGCGCTAAACGACGGGGTTACGGTAAACATAGTGCCAGTCGATGAGAACGAGATGGCAACTCAAATGGCCGCCGCAGTCGCTGCAGGCACCACGCCCCAACTGGTCGAAGTGAACTCTGAAATCATCATGGCATTGGGCGAAGAAGGTATCGTCAATACTAAAGTCCATGATTCCGTCGTAGCAGATATTGGTAAAGAACGCTTTCATAAAGGTGCTTTAACCACACTAACCTCCCCTGATGATCAGTATTACGGGCTTCCATACCATGGCTGGATTCAAGGCATTTGGTATCGTAAAGACTGGTTTGATGAAAAAGGCCTAGCCGCGCCGAACAGTTGGGAAAACATCGAAGCAGCTGCAAAAGCATTAACCGACAAAGCAAACAACCAGTACGGTATTTTAATTGGTACTAAGCAGGACAGCTATACTGAACAAGTCTTCACACAATTAGCGCTTTCAAATAATGCCGCTGAATTTGATGAAAAAGGAAGCCTTATCTTTAACAGCCCAGCGACGTTAGAAACGATCGAATTCTATAAGACGTTATCCCAATACAACCCACCAGGGCCTCAGAACTGGCGAGCTAGAGATTATTATCTACAAGGCAAAATGGGCATGTTCTTCTATTCAACCTACATAATGGATGATCTTGCACTTGCCGAAGTGGCAAAAGGCTCACTCACCTCTGAAAATTTCAAGGAACTCAGTGGCGGTACCTTTGACCCCAACCTTGTTAAAAATACTGCTTTCGCGCCCATCATCAGCCATAAAAGCGCCGCATCTTACGGAACGTTATCCGGGCTCGTCGCATTAAAAACCTCGGACATGACGCAATCCGATGCAACCAAAGATTTCATCGAGTTTATGTATGATCCCGCGAGTTATATCACCTTTTTACATATGGCTCCGGGCGGTATGAACCCCATGCTAAAAGGTATAGCAGAAGATCCAGCGTATTTGGATGACCCTAATGGCGTTTTCAAACTGTACGGCGCAGACAAGATGAAAAAAATCGTTTCTGGGTTTGACGACATACGCTCATTCTCCGTGGTCAAAGGCAAAACCTTCCCAGAATCCGGCGAAATTTTTGCTAAATCTGTTATCCCAAGAATGCTGTATAGCGTCGCCATCGAAAACGAAGCACCGCAAGCAGCATTGGATGAAGCGGAGCAAGAAATGAAAGCGATCATAGCGAAATAACCAAAAGGTTAAACCACCCCCGCATTCATTTAGTGAAAGTGACGGCGAGCTGTTTTCTTGTCAAGAGCACTTGGCACGAAGCGCGTCTGAAACCAAAAGCGCCGTCACTTATTGATCTCTAGCTTGTTTTAGGAAACGGACATGTCGTCGTTGTTGAAAAAAAGTGAATCGCAACTTGGCTTAAAACTAGTGGCACCAGCGGTTGGGATTATTGCCTTACTTGTCATATACCCAATTGCCTTTAACGTGTATTTAAGCTTTTTTGATGTCCAGCTAAATGGTAACCGAACCTTCGTTGGTCTTGATAACTACACAAACCTATTGAGCAACCCAAGATATTATCACTCTGTTGGTATTTCCATTGTCTATCTAATTGGCACGGTGATCGGAACAACCATCCTTGGTTTAGCCGCTGCTATCTTGATGAATCAAGACTTTCGGTTTAGAAACCTCGCACGAGGGTTAATTTTACTGCCCTACTTCGCCCCCGTTATCAGTGTTGTATTCGGATGGCAGTTTATCTTTGATCCGGTCAACGGGATATACAATCATATGGTTGTCGATGTTCTTGGACTAACCGACACTCGTGATAATCTCATTGGTAACCCCGACTCTGCGCTCTTTGTTGTCATCGTCTTTGACATATGGAAACACTTCCCGATTGCCTACCTCTTATTCCTTGCGAAGTTACAAAGTGTTCCAAAAGACCTGTATGAGGCCGCAGCCATTGATGGGCAAAACGCATGGGGACGTTTCTGGCACGTAACACTTCCTGAACTTAGATTCGTGATTGCGACCGTCGTATTACTGCGCGTCATCTGGAACTTAAATCGCTTTGAAGATGTGTATTTACTGGCTCCAAACGTCGAAACATTGCCCATTTTCACCTATTACCAAGCGTTCGCTGGACTCGTCGATCAAGGCATTGCCGCCGCGATATCCGTTATTCAACTGCTCGTGCTCGTCGGTCTTATTTGGCTGTATGTTCGCAAAGTTTTGAAGTGGTGAAGTTATGATGAACAAACGAACAAAACTGCAATCCTTTATTCTCTATGCCCTTGTCATTTTTTTAGTGGTCTTTTGCATCTTTCCCTTTCTACAAATATTGTCGACGTCTTTGAAACACCCTATCGATTGGGGAAACCCATCGCTTATTCCTAAAGTTCTACACCTTGATGCTTATAAAGAACTGCTAGGTCTTATGCCTCCCAAAGAAATAGAGGTCCCAGCCAGTATTCAGCGGCTTCTCGATAACCCTGCTTTGTCAGAAACGAAAAGGCAGGCGCTTCTTGCAAAATTTACTTCCGGTGGTGATGTCTTTTCATTTGGTCGCTATATGCTCAACACCTTCGTTATCTCTCTTGTTACCGGCGTGTGTGCAACCTTTCTAGCATCATTAGCAGCCTATGCCATTGCGCGACTCAGGTTTCCCGGACAATCGGTCATGGCGAACGGCGTTCTATTTGTTTACATGGTCGGTGGTGTCTTACTCATGGTGCCCCTCTATCAAATGAGCGTTAGCGTCGGCTTAGCCTCGAGTGTTGGAGGAACTCTCTTAAGCTTATTCCTTATTTATTTAATACAAACACTTCCAGTCGCGATGTACATGCTCGGAAACTACTTCCGAACCATTCCCTTTTCATTAGAGGAAGCGGCCATGATGGACGGTTGTTCACGCGTGGAAGCATTTTGGCGCATCATTATGCCGCTTTCAAAACCAATGCTGTTTACCGTATTTATCTACTGTTTTGTTATTGCTTGGAATGAGTACTTGTTTGCCTCCGTCTTTCTTAAGCAATATCAGGACTTTCATACCTTACCACTCGCCTTGCAGACCTTGTTTACCTCGAAAAATGCAATTTGGGACCGCATTATGGCCGCCTCCATGCTAACACTCTTGCCCGTCATTATTTGTTTTATGCTGGCAAATCGACATTTGTCGGGTGGGTTAACAGAAGGCGGCGTGAAGGGCTAACCATGATAATAAAAAGGGAAACACTATGAGTTCGGTTATTTTAAGAAACGTGAATAAATCCTACGGTACCTTGCCGATTGTTAAGAGCCTCAATTTGGAAGTTCAAGACGGTGAATTTGTCGTACTCGTCGGTCCTAGCGGTTGCGGGAAAAGCACGACTCTAAGAATGGTGGCGGGGCTTGAAGACATCACCCAAGGTGATATTCATGTCGGCGGTCGGCCCGTAAACGACTTACCGCCACACAAACGCAATATTGCGATGGTGTTCCAAAACTACGCACTATACCCACACATGTCTGTGAGAGAAAACATCGTATTTGGATTAAAGAAATCGGGGGCAGATGCGCAAACCATCCAAAACAAGCTTGCCGATGTATCGGAAATGCTGAAGCTTGAGCCCTATTTAGACAGAAAGCCTGCCGATTTATCAGGCGGACAGCGACAACGCGTCGCCATGGGTCGAGCGCTTGCTAGAGACGCAGATGTGTATCTATTCGACGAGCCATTGTCCAATCTCGATGCAAAACTTAGACATCATATGCGAACGGAAATCGCGCGAATTCAACATCTATACAACATGACAGCCATTTATGTCACGCACGATCAAATTGAAGCAATGACGCTGGGGGATCGTGTGGTTGTCATGCGGGACGGCATTGTTGAGCAAGTAGGCTCTCCTATGGAAATCTACTTACAACCCACCAATACCTTCGTCGCGACGTTCATCGGTTCGCCAGCCATGAACTTGATAGAGGCCTCAGTAAAGGGAAGCGATCTGCTCATTGACCAATACCGGATTCCCGCCTCCAAAGTAGCAAACATTGACCTCGAAACGCTCGCAAAACACGAATCAGTGCTTGTCGGCATTCGCCCCGACTTTTTTGAAGACAGCTCGCTGACCACGCCGAGCGACAACGTATTTGAATTCGACAACATCCACATTGATTTAGTCGAAAATCTAGGATTCGATAAAGAGATTCTCTTTAAACTGGGTGGGGAGGACGCAAAAGCTCGGCTGGATCTTCGTTCAAACAATCAACGACATGACCACATTTCTCTGACCGTCGATTTCAACAGGGTGTTGCTTTTCGATACCAGTATAGAAGGCGTTCTGCTTAACCCTGGCGAAATAGAGAAAAGCGATGATTAGACGAAGGAATACTGACTGCACTCGCAGATCTGATCAAGTATTGCTACGCCAATCGTCGCGTCATGTGGCTATTAAAATAGACATTAGAATAGAAAAATGTCTATCTACGCATTCTCATTCACGACGATTACTTTACGATGCGGGAATGGGATTTCGATATTATTGTCATCCAATGCTTTCTTAATTTGTTCTGGCACTGTGTAGAGAATATCGAAGTAATACTCTCCCTTACAGAACGGTCGTACAAGAAAATCGACTGAGCTGTCATTTAAGGTTTCAACTTCTACAAATGGCTTTGGATCTTTTAAGATATGCGGATGAGAAGACAACACTTCCTCGATCACCGCACGCGCCGCATCGGTATTCTCGCCATACGCCACACCAAATCGCATATCCACACCACGCACAGGGTGATGCGAGTGATTGATAATCTGGTCGCCCCAAATTTGACTGTTCGGCACAATAATTTGCTGATTATCAAACGTCTGAAGCACGGTGGTAAACAGGTCGATTTCAGTCACTTTACCGAATCTACCCGCTGCATCGATAAAATCACCGACTTTATAAGGTCTAAAAATCAACAGCATAACACCCGCAGCCAAATTCGACATCGCGCCCTGCAATGCTAAGCCAACGGCTAAACTTGCTGCACCTAACAGCGCGACGATCGACGCCGTTTGCACGCCAAATCGATTCAATACAGCGATAAGAACAAACGCCATAACAACATAACGCGCAACACTGCCTAAAAAGCGAAATAACGTATCGTCAAGCTTATCGTGTTTCTTACTCACGCCGACTACAAGCGCATTGACTCTGCCGGCAATCCACATACCCACCAATAATATGACGATCGCAAGCAATACGTTCGTAGCCCAATCAATCGCAGTTGGCAAATATTGGTTTATATCTACCCCTTCCATAAGATCCTTCATGTCTTTACCCTTTTTGTATTTACTTAGTCCTACATTCTTACCATCACGAATATCGCTTTAATACGAATATTGCTTTAAGAGACCACACCTTAACAGAACTCTCTTACAGTTAAAGTTGACCAAATGTAAAAATATATATCTAAATTGAACACTCTAGTAATTTCATGACCTTTAACGTACTTTCAAGTACTATCGAGCCAAAGGCTTATGCATCACATAGCTGTCGACATAACCTAGACGCTTATGCCGATAGGCTTTTGGAATCGTTCCAATAATCTCGAATCCCATCTTTTGCCAAAGCTTCACTGCTACCTCATTTGTCGAAACCACAGAGTTAAATTGCATGGCCTCGAACCCAAGCTCTAACGCGATATTTTGCGAATGTTCACACATTTTTCGCGCTAGACCTTGCCCTCGAGCATTTTCGCTAACCATGTACCCGCAATTACAAATGTGGTTACTTGGCCCCATTGCGTTTGCTTTTATATAGTAAGAACCCAAAATCGAGCCGTCTTCACCCTCAAACACAAATGTCTTAATAGGTGAAACACACCACAGCGAATACCCATCCTCGAAACGCATCTCGGGATCAAACGCATAGGTTTCCTGAGCGGCAACAATGGATTGAAAAACCGGCCAAAATTCTTTGAAATCTTGCTCTGTTATCAGCCTAAGCATCTCTTCTACCTCTGGAATTACGAAAATAAGAATCAAGAAATGAAATGTGACATGAACGAATCTATTTGACGCCTCAATACAAGCGCTCTTTCATTATGTTATACAGTAACACGGCTGTCTTGTTGTCTCTATCACTTCACGGCAATTCGCAGGTAAACCGTGATCACGATTAATAAGCTTAGAGTGAGTTACTTGTATCAATTCGAGGATTTTACTAAAAGAATTTACATCACACACTTACTTCATTGTGATGTAAATTTCCGATTGAGCTTGATCTAAATTCGTCTATTGGTGGTTCAATCTTCTGCTTCAAAATAAGCGAAGACTTCTGCACCCGTCATATTATGAGTTTCGTTTTTGAACTCGTAATACTCAGGCTTCTCGTCAATGAATATTTGATGAGTAAAAGTAAATTTGTTATCCGTTTGCAGTAAACCAATAGGAAGATGGTACTGATTGGCGGGTTTAAGGAAGTAAAATAGGTGAGTTCCACATTTGCTACAAAAGCCTCTCTCAGCCCATTCTGATGATGCATAACGAGTGACACTGCTCTCGTCTGATATTTTTACAGAATCGGCACAGTCAATCGCTAGCATTGGTCCGCCTCCCCAGTTGCGACACATGCTACAGTGGCATGCAGCAACTTCGCTACTGGCGTACTCAACTTCTAAAGCAACCAAACCACACATGCATTTACCATGACCTTTCATCGCAGTCCCTCCTCAATGTCTATATAGAAATAGTAACTATTTGCCATAATTGTGACAACCTCACTGTTGGCAGAGCCAATCGAAGCCTTTTTATTTTATTGAAAACCACACTCTTAACGGAGCGGCCATCAAACCCTTGGCTCTTGTTGAGTCGTACAATGAATGCCTCCGCCTCCCGCCGCTATAGCGTCGATGTTGATCTGGATAACATCTCGTTCAGGAAACGCTTTTTGAAGTTGGCGTTTTGCTGCGGCATCCGTTCGTGGATCACCAAATTCAGGAGCAATCACCGCACCATTACAAACGTAGTAATTGATGTAACCTGCAGCAAAATCGTCACTAGCATACTCTTCACGGATCCTTGTCGGTGCTTCTAATGTAATAATCTCCAGTTTGCGACCTTTTGCATCCGTCGCTTTACGTAGGATTTCCAAATGCCGCTTGGTAACAGCGTGATCAAACGAATAAGGATCTGGATCGTATCCCACCACAACCACCCCAGGACGAGCGAAACGAGCATAAAAATCAGTGTGCCCATCAGTAATGTCTTTGCCTTTAATGCCGGGCAACCAAATGATCTTGTTCAATCCAAGTAAACGCTTCAGTTCTTGTTCGCATTCACGCTTGCTTACACCGGGGTTGCGATTTTCATTGAGCACACAACTCTCTGTTATGATGGCCGTTCCGTGTCCATCGACCTCAATCCCGCCGCCTTCAAGAACTAAATCCGTCAGGATACGAGGCACATCAGCGTTTCTCGCAACAAACGCAGCGACCTTTGCGTCATGTTCATAATCTTGCTTATCGCCCCAGCCGTTAAAATTAAAATCAACGGCGGCCTTGTCGCCACTCTTTGTGACGACGAAAACAGGCCCTGAATCACGAATCCATAAATCATCAAGAGGACTAACGATGAGATCAACCTTGTTCCCCATTAATCGTCGAGCCAGTGCCAAGTCTGATTGACGAACCAACATTGAGACAGGCTCATACTGAGCAATGCTCAAAGCAATGGTCGCCAAGTTACGTTGAACCTCAAACAAAAGCTCGTGGCCCCAAATATCTCGACTCGCTCCAAAAGCCATCCATGTACGCAGGTGCGGATCACTTTCATCTGGCATAACCCAAATTTCTTCACCCTTGGACACAGCAAAAGCCCCTTTCGCTCCTCCAAGTACAGTGGATGCTGCTAAAAAGCTAAGTGATTTAATGACTGTGCGTCGAGTGGCCACGGTGTTTATCTCCTCAAGAATAAGACAAAGAATAATCGCCCAATGTTAAGCATCAGTTTACACAAGGTAGATTACGATGGACATGAGCATGATTGTCACAAGACGGTAGCCCGCTTGGATGAGTAACAGCGCCTTCCCCCAGCCACAAAACAAATTATCCGAAAGCAACGCGGGAAAAATAATCAGAAAAACCAACACAAAACCTAAAATTACTGCCTCTGTCACACTTGAAATGTCGAGATTTTCAGAAAGAAAAGATACACCGAAAGCACTAAGAATACAGGCAACGATACTGCCTATCATGGGTAAAGTTTGATTGCCTATATTTTCTGGCGTTTTACCGATGCTGGCCATCCATCTAGGGCCGAATGCTATTGGACTGTACCACAAAGCACCTAAAATCATCCCTGTTACAGAAGCTGCTAATATATCTATTATTTGAACGGACAATAATTCCATAGAGCAACACCTCATTTTACAGTGAACAGAAATCCGAAAATTTAAGAGTAATACAGTAACGCAGCTACTGCGATTATCAACAAACAATCGACTCAAAACGGGACATTAAACCTTGATAGCTCGCCCCATTTGCACAAGAGAACAGCCTAGTAACTACAACGATGCCAGTGTATGAGTAAATAAGCTCCTTACGCCATTCACAAGCATTTGAACCGCCATCATCAGGAGTAACATTCCCATCAAGCGCTCAAGAGCGGCAAGGCCTTTTTCTTTTAAAAGTCGATTTAACAAAGGAGCCATCGCTAAGATGGCGACAGAAATACCCCATGCAGCGACCACGGCTATTAATAGATTATTGGTACTTTCAGGATAGCTTTTAACCATCACCAATAACGTCGCTAAGGTAGAAGGTCCCGCTAACATCGGTATGGAAATAGGAACAATAAAGGGTTCCATCGCAGGACCTGAATCGGGTTTAGCAACGCTTGGAAAAATCATTTTCAGCGCAATCACGAAGAGCACAACACCGCCTGCAATGGAGATCGATTCTGTTTCCAGATGAAGCAGTTTTAAAAACTCAGCGCCGAAAAACAGAAAAAACATCAAGATTGCCAACCCGACAAAGCCATCTCGAATAACAATCTGTACTTGGCGTTTTTGGGGAACACCTTTCATAACCGAAAGCAATATTGGAATATTGCCAAAAGGGTCGATAACAAACAAAAACAGCAGCGCGGCAGATAAAATCGAAAAATCAGAAATCATGTTATGAAACTAAACGTGTCGTTAAAAAAGGGCGAGCATTATATGTATATACAAGTAACAAGTGAAGCTTGAAATAAGGTCGTAATGAGCAAGTCCGTCTGCTCATTAAAGACGTTCAGCAACACCTACCCTTGTTGAGCGAGCTTTACTAAGGTTTCAAGCGATTGCTTAAGCGCTTCAAGGTCATCCCCTTGAGGAACGGCTTTCTTTGCGCAGTCATTAACTGCAACAGCGTAATCCGTTACCAACTTTGAACCGGGGTATCGACTATTGAGGTTATTTACCAGTGACGCTTTATACGCATCTACCTGCTTCTGCATTGCGTCCGCTTTGCCTTGATCGCCATTGTTAAACGCCAATAAACCCGGAGAAACGACCGTTTTTTGAATAAATTGGTCGTACGCTACTAGTCCTTTTTTAACCGTTGCCAGGTCTTGGTCGTCATAAAGATCAGCTGCACCATCGACCTTATGTTCAACGAAATCAATAACGCCTTGGCACCCTTGCATCTCATTTATATTTGGTTGAGCAGCAAGTAGTAACGGTGAAGCGAAACTCGCCAACAAAAAAGCAGCGATTTTTGGTGTGTTCAGCATATTTGATTATTCCCTAATTCAGATTGTTGTTCTTCGTATGTCATTATTTAACACCTAGCTCTTTTATACCTAGCTCTTTTGCGCCTAGACGTATGAGCAACCTGCAAATCGATCAGACGTATATTAAACCAGAGATGAGGGTAAAGATAACAGATAATACGAAAACATGTTCAATAAATACTCATTCTAAGAGGGAGCTTGGTACGACGTCACGAGCGAAGCCAGGATAAGGCAAAAATAGACAAAGAAGCCGACACTTACATGAACGTAAATGCTAGGCCGACGCAGAGGTCTAACACCGCTTTTATGCGTTATTGAAGCACACAGTAATCATGCAGAGTTTCTATAAGCAGGAAAATGAGGAGCAGCCATCGACCTTTCAACAGTGCCCTCATTACAGGCATTCTAAAAATAATCTTGTTTATCAAGATAGGCTTGTTTGATGTGTTCAATCAATAAGCGTAACTTTTGAGGTAAGTACTTCGAATACGGGTAAATAGCATAAACTCCAAGCTGTCGGGGCTGGTAGTCAGTTAAAATTGCCGTTAATTTCCCTGCGACCAAATCCTCATACACGCAGCAACGAGGCACATAAACAATGCCAAAGCCAGCTAACGCGGCTTTCCTCAGCGCTTGCGCATTATTCGTCGCGATACTTCCCGAAATTCGAACGGTTAATTCTTCTCCTTGATGGGTAAAACGCCAATCATATGACCCTTTCGCCTGATACGTGTATGCAAGACAATTATGCGTCTTAAGGTCATCCGGTGTCTCAGGTTCACCATACTTGTTTATATAGTCTGGTGAACAGCACACAATCCAATTGGATTGAATGAGAGGCTTAGCAATGAGGCTAGAGTCTTCGAGAATTCCCGTCCTAATGGCCAAATCAAGCCCCTCTTCGATCAGGTTCGCAAAGCCATTGTCTAATCTCATATCAACTGAAATATCAGGGTGTTGATGACAAAACTCAGCAATCGCTTCAGACAATAACAGCTCGCCAGAAATCGTAGGCACCGACATTTTTATCGTCCCCGACAACCCGCGGCTGGCGTTAGAAACCGACGCGACCGCATCATTTACCTGCTCTTCGATGTTTTTCGCGTGCACATATAGACTTTCTCCGGCTTCTGTCAGACTCAAACGTCGAGTCGTCCGGTGAATAAGTTGAGCGCCTAGACTTTTCTCCAGTTTACTTATTTTCTTGCTGAGCGACGGTGTTGAAATACCCGCAACCTCAGCAGCCTTATTAAACGATCCTGTATCGGCAACATACGCAAACAGCGTTAAATCTGAAGCATTCATTTTATTACGTCGTTTTTGGAAATAGTTTTTTAGTTTATGTCATATTTATTAAGACTAGAAACCCTTTTATCCTAGAAAAATGAAAAACAACTCGGTTTTCGACCTAGGAATGATAATGAGACTAACAGACTGCCATAATTTTCAGGATTTTCGCGAGTTAGCAAAAAAACGATTACCCAGCCCTATTTTCAATTATATTGACGGCGGGTCCGATGACGAAAGTACATACCGCAGAAACACCAGTGCGTTTGAGACGTGTGATTTAGTGCCTAACGTGCTGACAGGAGTGAAAGACGTTGATCTGTCGGTAACCGTTATGGGTCAAAAACTCGATATGCCAGTTTATTGCTCACCCACGGCGTTGCAGCGACTTTTCCATCATCAAGGCGAACGCGCGGTTGCCGCAGCAGCCGAAAAGTACGGCACCATGTTTGGTGTGTCGTCTCTTGGGACAGTCAGCATGGAAGACATTGCTAAACAAGTGGACACCCCTCAGGTATACCAGTTCTACTTTCACAAAGACCGAGGCTTAAATCGCGTCATGATGGAGCGTGCCAAAGCGTCTGGTATTCAAGTAATGATGCTCACGGTCGATTCCATCACAGGGGGCAATAGAGAGCGCGATTTACGCACTGGGTTCTCGATTCCATTTCGCCTGACGTTAAATGGCATGCTGCAATTCGCCATAAAACCAATGTGGGGCATCAATTACGTCACTCACGAAAAGTTTAGTCTGCCGCAACTCGCCGAGCACATCGATATGGACGGCGGAGCAACCTCAATTGGCGATTACTTTACCAACATGCTGGACCCTTCAATGAACTGGGATGATGTCGCTGAAATGGTGAAATTTTGGGATGGTCAGTTCTGCTTGAAAGGCATAATGAGCCGAGAAGACGCACGACGAGCCGTTGATATAGGCTGTACCGGAATCGTCATTTCTAATCATGGTGGGCGTCAACTAGACGGCTCTCGAAGCTCTTTTGATCAACTTGAAGAAATCGTTGACGAAGTAGGAGATGAAATAGACGTTATTCTCGACAGTGGCGTCCAGCGCGGGACGCACGTTCTTAAGGCGCTGTCGCTGGGTGCTAAAGCTGTTGGGATTGGCCGGATGTATCTTTATCCGCTTGCGGCGGCGGGCCAACCCGGCGTAGAAAGAGCGTTGGGGCTCATGCGTTCGGAACTAGAGCGCGATATGAAACTGATGGGAAAAACCTCAGTGGATCAACTAACGCGTGCGAACCTCAGATTTCGCTAGCAACCTTTCTTCTATTCTTAAAATCACCTATCTTTAGACTGTCTATCTTTAGATAGTCTATCTTTTAGAACATTGTAGGCGTACACAAGGACACGCCTATGATTTCAGCAATAACCGATCTGTTTGCTATAAAAACATGACCATAATGTTTATAGTGATATACACATGGATATAAATAGGCGACAAGATGATTTTTAATAAATTTAAAGTCTCTCAAGTTCTAATGTTAGGCGTCGTGAATGTTCTGCTTTTATTGGTTGTAAACGACCAAATAACAGAAACGTTAGAACGAGCGTATTTGGACTTTAAAAAACAAGAAACACAAAATGCCGCCTACATGAGCAAAGCGTTTATTGAACGAACAATAGAAGAAGGCGAACAACTTGGCACACCTCAAATGGAGCTTGAGAATCAAGTCATCGACTATTTATCAAAATCTCACTTTAAAGACCTGTATGTATGGGCAAATGATGACTTAGCCGTTGCCCGAGTTCACGTAAAACCTGAGGTAATTGGCTCGTTTCAGAGATCCTATATTCGTCATACAAAAGCGCTTGAAGGCAAGGATATTATTTTTGAGACACTGGACAACATTAACCCCGTCACGGAAAACATTGAACAGAAGGTGAACGCGATTGTATTCATCGATAAATGGGGCTGGATTATTGGCTATGGCAGTTATTTATACGAAAGTGATATCTCGAAGCTCAAAAACTCGATTATGATTTGGGTTGGCTTACTTATTGTCTTGCTGGACTTGGTATCGTTAGCACTTATTTTCAAACTCTCTATTCGAAACCCAAAGTCGGTACTCTGAGATCGGCATAGGTTTGGCAAAATACCACCCTTGACCAAGCGCATTTGGGAGCTTCCCTAGTAAACGCGCCCTTTGCTCTTCCGTCTCTATACCCTCGTAGACAACACGAGCACTTTGCATCCCACTCAACATCGAAACAATGCCTTCAAAAGCAAAACCTTTAGGCGATTGATCGCCATTGGCTTGAGTAAACATCTTATCGATTTTAACTTCGTTGGGGTTTAATAGCGTCAACCAAGAAAGGTTCGAATGGCCTGTACCAAAATCATCTAATGACAACTTAACACCTAATTCATGAAACGACGCACACGACTGGATAAGCGATCGCTCAGGTGTGGAACTGCGTTCTGTTAGCTCTAATATCACTTGATCATAGCCAAACTCGTACTTCTTTACCTCCAACATTAGAAACTCTAAAAATCTCTTATCTGTTAATACTGAGGCAGACACATTAATTGATACGGTGAAGTTCGTGTCAGACGTCAAACGATCCTCAAGCTCCATAAACGCTTTTGAGACAACTACCTTTGTGAGGTCTAAGATATATTCTTGAGTTTCGCAGAACGGAATAAAAATATCAGGTGGAACTTGCCCGCACCTGCGACTCTCCCATCGCGCAAGCACCTCTACACCCGATAACGCTTCATTGTCTAAATGAAACAAAGGCTGGTAAACATTGTAGATTTTTTCTCGCTTTATCGCCCACTTAATGTCAGATGCCAACCCACGTGCACCTGAACGTAAAAGGACAAAAAAGTAAAATAGAAGAGAGCCAAATAAAGCGCTAAATGAGCCAAATGATAAGACAAAGGTCTCAGATGCGCGAAAAATACCTAAGTCTGTATCGATCGAAGTAAGGCATACATCCACATAAACGCTACAGCGAGAAATGGCCAACTTTTTCCCCCTAACCGGTAAATAGTCGCTCAGAGCATTCTGGTGATCTATTTCGTCTGTAAAGCTTCGCCTATCAACATCACCAAAATATAGATAGACTGCGCCTTCCCTGCTATGAATGATTGAGCCAATGCTGTTTTTAAGTGTATTTTGACTACTAAGGTCTCGGATAAATGATTTTGATGTAAAAAACACTAAATCGTTTTTCACAAAAGCAAAATTGCTATAAAGCACTTTATTTCTTTCCGCATCGAACGTTTTAACTCGAATTTGGTCCGTTCCATTCGTTAAAACATCAGGGACTTCTAACCCTCGTTGCCTTCCTGTCATTAGTGAGCAGTTTAACTTACCCTCACTCACACGTCCGATATCACCGATAAAGTAATACTGCTTTAGAATGTCGCTTTTCACAAACAGTTCGCTGCGAGTGCAGGGGGTAGCACCGGAATCTTGCAACTTTTTTGCGCCGCGTTTCACTTGAAACGCCAAGCGCTCGAGCTTTTCAAAATTAAGCTCTGAATGTTTCTCTAGCTCAGGAAAGTCGTAACGAATGATAGCGAAATGCACCACGATAAACGCGAAACATACGAAAAAAACCAAAAAAGAGAGATAGCCTAGCATGCTCCCTTTTCTCTTTTCATTCTTCGCTATAAACGCAATGATATTGTTTTCACTTGGCATACGAACATCACGGTCACTTTGCTCAATTTAGGTCAGACAAGGGCAATTTACAAAACCATCAGTCAGATTTATAGACTGTTTACGCTCGTGAATTTTGAACGGCATTCAACGAAAAGACGCTCAATTTAGTAATTTATAAAACACCGTTAACGCGCTGACACTTTCTTTAATATTCAACTAAATCCAATGCCCAAACAAGTAAGTAAATGTTGGTTAAAGAGATTAATTGTAAATATTCTGCCAATGATCAGCCGCATTAGTTCATATGAACTAATGCGTTATGAACCTTACTTTTTAAATGCTTAGGAAAAACCTTGCTCACCGACACGTCGTCGCATTGCTGAAAAGTACGGAAGTCCATCATAGACTGCGAGAATGCTGCTAAGAACCGATCGTAATCAATGCCGTCCAGCTCTAGAAACAAGACTTTAATTTCCAGATGCTTCGTCTTTCGATGTACCTTACAGTCCATCCGTCCCATGAAGCGGTCTTGGTACAATAACGGCAAACAGAAGTACCCGTATTGGCGCTTCGCCTCTGGAACATAACATTCAATTTGATAGTCAAATTGAAAAACGCCTTGTAAACGGTCTCGTTGAATCACCACAGGGTCAAACGGCGAAAGTATCTGAACTCTATCAAGCACTCTTGGTGCTCGTTGGTCAAAGGCACCTGCACCAACAACAAACTCCATGCCATTTGGTAAAACGTATTTTTCCAACGTCTTATCGTGTGTTTTCGTTTCGATGATCGCCTTCATAGCCTTTCGTAATTCGGGGTTACGACGAAGGTAAGTCGCACTCTTCAATGAAGCCATTCCTTGGCTTCTGAGCTGTTGATCCAACAGATGTTCGGCAAATTCATCAACACTGGGTGGCGTTTTATCCACCCAGTCGGGAAGAACTCTTTCTGTCAAATCGTACACTTTTTGAAAGCCATCGCGGCGACTCACCATTAAATCGCCTTCCATATAAAGCTGCTCTAGAGCTTTTTTAGCCGGTTTCCAGTCCCACCATCCTGCACCATTTTTCTTCTGATCTGCCTCAATGTCACGGGAACGAATGGGGCCATCAAGGCGAATTCGTTCAACTAATTCCCCAATCAGTTTACGATCAGGCTGTTTATACCAATGAGTTTGTCCGTTCTTTATTGCGTTTTTATAGGGAAGTGAAAAACGAAAATCATCAATGGGTAGGAAAGCCGCAGCGTGTGACCAGTATTCAAAAATTTCGTTTTCAGAGAGTAAACGATTAAGCATCTCTGCATTAAAATTCGGTACTCTGGAAAAAAGCACATGGTTATGTGCTCGTTCTACAACGGAGATCGAGTCTATTTGTAAGTAACCAAGGTGATTAATCGCATTGGATGCGCCACTCAGCCCACGACCAAACGGCTGAGTGTGCAGTAACCCTTGCGATGTTAAAACGAGCCGCCGAAGACGTTGGCTGTCTCTCTTGCTCCATTTTTCACTTACTTTGCTACCTACTTTTTTAGTTACGTTTTGACTTAAAACAGGATTCGCCATTCCTCAAGTTTGCTCTAAGAATGCGGCAGATGCAAACCCATCTAAGTGTCCATCTCCTTCCAAATCAATGGATGCCCAGCCTTCCTTTATCTCTTTTACATAGACAATCTGGCCGCGGCTCATCCCTCCAATAATATCGAAACCAGTACCTGGGCCTTCTCTAAGACGCAAGCCGCTTCGCGCAATAACACGATAGCGCGATTCGTTTTTCCCTGCCCCCAACGCTTGGCTTTCATCGTCCTCTATCGTAAAACTTCCAAAATCACTCACCTCTGGATTGACCACATCATAGTCAAAGCTCAAACCAAATTGAGAGACAGCTGGCGCTTGTTGGCACAGGTTGTACACTCCAGCGGCAAACGCTTGCTTGGTTCCTCTAAAACCACGTGACATAGACAGCCAAATAAACTCAACTAACCCTTTTTCCGTGAGACTATTACTGACGAGCCCTGAACCATACACACCAATTTTGTACTGAGGCTCATCGCCACTGACGGTGTCAAATCCCTCTTTAATTCCTTTGAAATACGGTATGATATTCGCTTCGATCTCCTCATGACTTGCGTCGAAATCGACAGCGAAATAGATGGCAGATCCTTCAGGCTGACCAATATCGTCTCTCGCATAGCTGAACGCACGTTTCCCTGCCGCAACCCCCTTTTGAAAGCTAAAACACGAGACCTTGTTTTGCAGCTGTTGAAATACAACCGCAAGCTTCATACCGTTCGCACAAATATGCTGAGCTTCTGCCAGTTCAAGCCGTTTTTCTGGCAAAGTTCTAGAATTACTAAAATTGTAATATCGAATAATGGTGGTGATACCTAACGAAGATAACTTAGCCAACTTATCCGACGTATTCCATGGTGTATCGATAATATTCATTTGAAACTCTCCATCACAACTCTCTTTCCCACTATCGTCCATCGGAAACAATTCCGATCCCTTACTTACCATAGTCAATATTTGGTTCGTTAGAGGGCATTAGCAATAAAATATCATTACTTTAAAAAATGATTCCCACAGACAATGACGTGGTTTCATAAGATTTGTGATGGTGTTCTGTACTTTCCTTCAAACCAGTATTTTAGTCGACCAAGCCGTTTTAATTGCTACTAGACAAGCATCATTAGACACAAAATTAGAGTCAATTGTACGAATCGCTTCTTATGCGTCCTATGCTTTAGAACCAATGAATATGAGACTTGGTCCAATTAGCGCAACAAAGAAAGCTCTTAAACTCGCAGACTGGAATATTCAACAAGTAGAATTAGCAGAAATTAACGAAGCATTAGCAGGTCAATCTACAATTGTAATCAAGGAACTTGGCATCGACGAATGTATCGTTAACGCTAATGGAGGCGGCATTGCACTCTGTACGTTGACAGGGTCTGTATGTCGAATAGTGGTATCGTTAATTCACGAAATGTATCGGAGACAGACAAAAAAGGCGATACAATGATGTATCGCCTTTTTGAGTCGAACTGTCTATTCTCGTTTAAGCCTTGGTAGGTAAGGGTTAAAGCTTAGTATGCAGACCACATTCGCGACCAAATTGAGCTTTAGTCGGGTCAAAATAATGATCTGGTGTAGGCAGACCATTTTCTTCTAGATACGTCATCATGTCAGCTTCTTTCCAATGCAAGACTGGCGCAACTTTAACAACACCATTAGGCCCTGTTTCTACAACACTCATGTCTTTACGGAATTCAGTTTGCTCACTGCGAACCGCCGTCAACCAAATATCAGGCGCTTGATCTGCCATCGCACGGCGGAAAGGCTCAAGTTTAAATTGTTCGGTAAACTCAGCATGCGCTTCGTCGTCAACACTTGGGATACCTCCAAGAGCGGCGTCGCGTCGAGCTGCACTCACCTTTGGCGTGTAAACTTCAAGGTTCAGGTTTAGTTTTTCTATAATTTCTTCTGCTACTTTATACGTATCACGAACGTTGTAGCCCGAATCAATCCAGATAACTGGGATGTTAGGATTAACTTGAGTCGCCATGTGCAAGATAACCGCTTCATGAGGGCCAAAGTTTGTCGTAACAATCGGCTTGTTCGCCTGTCCTAGTGCCCACTCAATAATTGCTTGAGGGGTTGCACCTTCTAATTCTGCGTTTGCTTTTTCAATATCGATCATAATGACACTCCATCTTTAATGGGAGCATACTAAAAGTTTGTATCTACAAATACAAATCCGTTAAGGCGTTATTTAAAGACTTAATTTGAATAAGAAAATTCGAATCGATTGTATGAGCTTTGCCTTGAAAGAGCGCTTAGAAAAGGCGCCTTAGTTTGTGAGCATAGAACACAAAAAATTAATCAAAGCCTCTGACCTTATGATACTGATTCATTTTCGTAATATTGTGCTTTACCTTCGAACGATTATGTTTCGCATCCGAAAGCTCTGCGCTCACTTTTTGACGCTCTAATTCAACAATAGACTCCGCTCTTCGGATATTTTGGGCAAACTGAAGCAGAAGCGAATGATTGGCTTTCAACTGATCAGTACTCAATGCTCGAAAATCAAACTGTCTAATATATTGGTCTAATTCAAGTATTGATTTAACGTCGCTCTGCTCAATCATTGTATGCAACGCATCATTGAGCCGTTCAATAGAGTTTGAATCAAACTCTATTTTTTTACCTACTAACTTTTTTTCGTCGACATTAGGGTGGCTAGTCAAAACTACGAACTCAATGAACTTAAGCTTTCAAGCAACGCAGTACCACTATTATTTAGGCTTGCTAACAGCACATCTAAGTTAGAAAACTTTTCCGTTAATTGCTCTTCGTATTGATCCATTCGATATTCGAAATTTTCCAAATCTTCCTCTGTGTCGTCTGCTGCCTCTTGTGCCGCATCACTTAAATCCTTCATTAAACCACTGGATCCCGTATAACTGTCCAAGTATTCGTCCATGATGTTCGCTAGCCCATCGTCGCCAGTGAACAAGGTGACGACATCGTCATAGCTGTCTTCCATCGCCTCACTAAAAGCCGTCGAGTCGAGTGACAACGTACCATCGTCATCCATTTCAATTCCAATATCAAAGATTGACGTTAAGTCACCAGCATCCAAAAACGTCGTCATCAAATCCGCATTTAATTGACTTTCCAGGCCTCGCACTAAGCTACTGCCATTTAGAATAGCATCCGTATCTGTGTAAGAATCGAACGTAGACATTAACGAGTTGTAAGATGATACAAAACTCTCTAAGGTTTCCTGAACTGAATCTGTATCGTAATCAATGACTGACGTAGCGGTTTCGAGCTCCCCATCAGAGTCTTCCTCTGAGACAGCCAGCGCCTTAATAGTAAGACCTGACACTGCGTCTTCGAACGAATTAGTATCGCTATTGATAGTAATACCATCAACATTGATAATGGCATCTTGTGCCCCTTCTCCCGACGCAATAGACAACCCCGCGCTCCCTGTACCTGTCGCAACAGACGAAACACTGTCTAACGACTCATCGGTATTGGTAACGACAAGATCATTACCATCGCCGGTCACATCAGAACTTAGCGTTAAGAAAACGTTTCCGTTGCCATCATCGACAAGGTTCGCCGATACACCAAAATTCTCATCCGCGTCATTAATTTGCTCTCTCAATTCAGCAAGTGTCGTCCCTGCTTCCACTGTCACAGTAAAGGTTTCGTCCCCTGCGGTGAAAGTCAAATCTCCACCTGTAGACGATACAACATCATCACTAGAAGAGAACAGTCCATCTGCAGAGACACTTCGGCTTCCCTGAGCAAGCTGAGAAACAGAAATGTTATACGCACCATTCGATGCATCTTCATCGGCGGTCACCGAAACAATGTCACCAGAATCTGGCTGCGTAGTAGTGGCCGTTCTTCCAGTAAACAGCTCTTCATCATTCAACGTTTCTACAGAATCTTGAAACGTCTCTAGGGCTGATTTGATCGCCCCGTATGCAGACACTTGAGATTCATAGTCGCTAATTCTGTCTTCGTAAGCGTCCACTTTAGTATCTCTTTGAACACTGACCATGTTTTCTAACAAGGTTTGTAGGTCTAAACCTGAACCTACGCCCAATGATGATACTGTCATATTAATCTCTCCTACTGGCCACACTCGATTGTCAATTCACACCCGTATGACACGCATGAATCCATACTATTATTATCGGCCAGCATGGAAAGTGCTCAAGACCGCACTCTGTAAGCGTATTGAAAAACTATTGACACTTTATTGTCAGCTTTTCGAAAAGAAACGATAGGTGAGAAAAAGCAGACCTATAAAGGCGTATTAAAGACGACATTCTGCTTAAAATTCGGAGACGACAAAGATTAAGGAAGGTACGAATAAGTCTTATGAGCTTCAGTCTTATCAGAGAAACAGCTTATTAAGGCGAGAGTGAGCAGGAATGTTAATACCTTTCAATCACTCTTAACGAAGATAGGCTGTTTCTCTGAAAGACCCAAAGGAGGCCTACATGGATGTAGGTCATTAGGGCAACGCAGGAGCAGTTGCCGAGCGAGGGCTAAGCTTTCTTTAATTCTTTGTTAACTTTCTTGCCAATATGCTCAATATTGGACAGCGACATTTGTCTCCAGACACTTGCCTCGAATAAAGAAGCGTTATCCACACGCTGAAGCCAGTGGACTTGTTCATACCTTCCTCAAATAGAGTGAAGAAATAGAAAGTATGTTGAAAAAAGTAAAAAAAGGATTCGAAATTTGATACTTGAATACACTCAAGCACCAAACTTCAGATAAAAGACATAACAGAATAACTTAATGTGTTTTGAGATAGTCTATGACATTCTGAACATCGGGAAGCACGGTAATTTGGTCGTCGCTAAGCTCTGAGATTAAGGCATTTAACTTGATGGAAAACGCCTCAGACTGCGCTTTCCACTGGATCGTCTCAAGCTGTACCTGCTCAAGCGACATATCGTCAGTGATTGGCACGCCACTGTTTTTTAGCATTTCTTTAAAGTCAACTTCGTCGACTAAATCAACAATCATCATAATCTTATTTCTCTAATCGAATATTCGCACTGTGCATTCACACTGTATGTGCAATAAATCATTAGTATAAACAATAACGGTTCAGTAAGGGTAGAAGCTACTCCGCATAAATAGCAGGCGGTTCTACAAGTATCATTTATTAAGAGTTATCACTTACTAAGAATTGTCCAGACACTGACGCCAGCGGACTTGTTGCCACCTTCCCTAGCGAATTACTTTTTCTTCTATTAGAAGATCAAAGATCGCTTGTGCTTTTTCCTCCGCACTTTCATCGCTCATCACTTTACCCGAACCGCCTTGCGCTTTAGCCGTCGCAGCCTTGAAACGCTCTGCTGCGGTTTTCGCCTTTACGACTTTCAAACGTTTTGGACGAGGTTTAGCGGGTGCTTCACTCCAGTTAACACGAAGTTCATCCTGTACTTCAGGTACGTCAATGACATCAATTTTTGCACGTTGAGCGGGTCCATACGCCGTTTGACGCGGAGCCGGAGCGGCATTGTCGACCGTCGCAATAAACGGCAATCTCACTGATACGGCACGTCTTTGACCGCGTGGTAATGCGAGTAATACCTCCGCTATGCCGTTTTCGACAGAAACAATATCAGCAACACGAGACACAATAGGCCAACCCAGAGATTCCGCCAAGATATAAGGCACCATCCCTGACGACTCGCCACTTTCTGAGCGAACACCCAGTAGCGCTATCTGAGCGGACTGAGACTCGATATAGTGGCGAAGACTAGGAATCACATCCACTTCGACCGATTGCTTAAGAACGGTCATTTCTTTCAATCCCATTCCCGCGTATTGTCGCAACACAGCGTCTTGAGGGTTTCCCGCGTGAGCAACGCGTAGATTAGTGCCAGACAGTTTAAGTCCGAGCTCCAACGCTCTTGCATCCTGTTCAGAGCGGCGAGCTCTTCCCGATTGAGGATGACGTCCAATCGAAACAAGGCTGATTACATTAGGCTGCATGCTCAGACCCCTTTTCTAATGTTTCTCCCTCAGGAGAGACTTGCCCCTTATGGGCATGAACAATTTTTACTAATTCTTCGAGAATTTCTTCACTATCACCAATCACACTCAAAGCGGCACGTTTCACCATGTCGCATCCTGAGTCTGTGTTAATCGCAACGACTTTGTCGCATTGACCAATGCCTTGCATATGCTGAATAGCGCCAGAAATCCCCACAGCAACGTAAACGCGAGCCGTAACCCATGTTCCTGTTGCACCAACCTGTCTGAATCTTGGCATATAACCATCATCAACCGCGACCCGGCTCGCGCCTTCAGTCGCGCCCAAAGCCTTCGCAGCGTCGTGAAATTGCTCCCAGTTGTGAATACCATTACCTGCTGAGAGAATAAATTCTGCTTCAGCAAGAGGGATAGCATTTGGATCAACATCCATTAAACCGTGATCGACGATGTTAACTGCGCTCACTTCGACAGCATCGACATCCAATGCTTTAGCTTCGTGACGAGTTTCATCTATTGCATCACCGCATTCTTCCAATAACAGCAAAATACGCGGTGTTACCCGAGTGATATCAATACTAGATGAAGCACCACGGCAGACAGTATTTTGTGTGTCTACTTGCCAAGCTTGCACGGCTGGACGTTCGCCCAAGCGGGCAGAAAGCCTGCTTCCAAGATCCGCTCCACCGTGGATACTGTCCGGAAATAGCCAATGCTTAGGTTGATACATTTGCTCAATTTGAGCGACTGCTTCTAGGCGAGCTTCTGGAGCAAAGCCTTCAAACACATCATTTTGAAGGTGAATCAGACGGTCTACACCCGCTAGATCCAAAGACTCTTCTTTCATCTCGCCAAAACACACAGCGACAACGGCACCCTGTGAACTTCGCCCTTGATCTCTTTCATCCGCTTCATACGTTCTACATAGCTTATGAGCCAACCCAAGAACGTCTTTATCATGGCTTGTTAATCTGCCACCCACTAGATCGGGTGCCACCATGATATAAAAATCAGGTGTTTCTATCTGATGCAACGCAAGAACAGGCTCGTTAGCGCTTGATTTTCCTCTGCCAACGGCGCCAGCACCTTGTCCGTTGCCTTTAAGTCGATCTATTCGTTTGATACCGTTCGGTCCAATAAATCCGACCTTGTGAGGGTTCTTTCTAAGTAATCCAGTCGGCCCACGCACCTCTCCGGCGTTTGTATTGATTACAGACTCATGTAAAGGATGTAAACGATTGCGTGCAATCCACTCCGTACGAGGGTCTCGACGAATAATGTCGCTCATCAGTGAACCTCCTCTATCAATTGATCTACCAGTATTTCTGCAATATCGCGAATTTCAGGTCTCGGCTCAACGACTCCTTCAAGCATTGCAGTACATTGTTGGCACCCTACTGCAATTAAATCTGCCTGTGTTTCTTTCGCATCTTCTACACGCATGTCCGCGATGCGCTTTTCACCTGGAATATCGGTAATGGGTGCACCACCGCCACCGCCACAGCAGCGAGAACGGAATCCTGAACGCTCCATTTCGGCAACCTCAATTCCCATTGAGCGTAACAACTCTCTCGGCGCTTCATATTCACCGTTGTAACGACCTAAGTAACAGGGATCGTGATAAGTAACCGTACCACCTTTAAAAGTATCCAGTTTCAATTTGCCATCTTGCACCAAACGATTTAGATACGTGGTGTGATGCAGTACTTCAACATTATCAAGCGCATCCGATCCAAAATCCCCGTATTCATTGCGTAGGCAATGAAATGCGTGTGGGTCGGTGGTTACGATCGTCTTAAATTCGTACTGAGACAAGGTCTGAAGATTGCGTTTCGCTAAGTTTTGGAACGTTGCATCATCACCGAGTCTACGGGCAACATCACCACTGTCTCGTTCTTCATCTCCCAAAATCGCAACATCAACATTCGCGGCTTTCAGTAACTTCACAAATGAACGCAATATACGCTGGCTACGCATATCGAACGCGCCATCAGAAACCCAAAATAGAACCTCTGCTTTTTTCACGTCTCGCATGACATTTAGGTTTTGATCCGCCGCCCAGTTTGTACGGCTGCCCGGCGCATAACCGTTTGGATTGTCTGTTGCGATGATGTTATCGAGCACTTCTGCACCCTTATTAGGGGTTTCACCTTTTTCCATCGTGAGAAAACGGCGCATGTCGACAATGGCATCAACATGCTCAATCATCATTGGACACTCTTCGACACAAGCACGACACGTAGTACAGGACCACAGCGTTTCGGCATCGACAAGCCCAGCCGTAATTACTTCGGTTGGCGACCCTTTCGCGCTGCCAGGTTCACGACCTTTACCTTGAGGATCTGGGTAATGTGAACCTGCGTAATTGGCATCTGTTCCGCCTGCTAGCCCTACGACCATGTCCTGAATCAATTTCTTCGGATTAAGCGGTTGCCCAGCTGCAAACGCCGGACACATGGCTTCACAACGACCACATTGAACGCAGGCATCGAAGCCCAAAAGCTGGTTCCATTTAAAATCGGTTGGTTTAGAAACACCGTGAACTTCGACGCCTAATTCAGCAGGTTTTAGTCCGGTTGATCGCCCGCCACCAAATCGCTCCTGACGACGGTGAAATGCTAAATGTAAAGCACCAGCGAATGCGTGTTTCATAGGTCCACCCCATGTCATACCAAACAGCATTTCACCAAGGCTTATAAGAATTAACGCGGACAAAACCAGTGTCAATAAGACGTTCCCTGTGCCATCAGGCAAGATACCAGCGGCAGGAAGTGTCAATACAAAAAAGGTAACGGCAAACGTCATCAAGCTCTTAGGAAGGCGCATCCAAGGGCCTTTAGACAAACGAGACGGCGGGTTACGACGACGCTTGAAAACAAAAATAGCGCCCGTGAACATCATCACTAACGCAGCCAAAAGCGCCCAAGCCAGTATTTTACTGTCGACACCAAATAGGTGGACTAAAATGACCAGCGCCATCGCTAAAACAAAACCGCCACCTGTCGCGACGTGGGTTCTGGACATGTATTTGTCACGCTCAACCACATGATGGAGGTCGTGCAAATAACGTTTCGGCATTGCCATTAAACCCGCGATAATATTCACGGGTGAAGGCTGACCAGCACGCCAAAGAGAAATTCTGCGTACCGCCCCTACGACTGCCAACATCAACACGATTGCAATTAAAACAGAAGGTAACCAGTCAAAAATCATTTCCTACCCCATTAACATAGCAGGTTTTGTACGTGTTCCCGCCGTTAAAAGAGAGGGAACATCAGATCGAGCCATCGTGCATCATAAAGCGCTTTCTCCCCTCTCTTTAAAAACAGGAGGGGGGAGAATAACGCTATAAGTCTTTACACAATCTCAACGCATCGTACATAGCTGCATGGGTATTACGTTGAGAAACACAATCACCCAAACGCCACAAAATCATGCCATCCGCTGCTTCTGAAAGAATTGGCTGTGGCTTGATGTCAAATAACGCTTCAACATCAATCTGACCTTTGTTTACAGACTCTGCTTTCAATGCGTAGTAGAGCGCTTCGTTTGGACGAGTGCCGTTTTCAACCACAATTTGATCGACAACGCGCTCTTCTTTTTGGCCGGTGTACTCATTCTCAAGCACTGCGACTAAGCTTTCGCCTTCGCGATACACTTTGTCTAAGATCATGTCAGACGTCATGATCACTTCTTTTTCGTACAAAGAACGGTAATACGTTGGGAACGTCGTTCCACCAATCCCTACACCGGGTTTGATATCATCCGTTACCAATTCGACAAGCGAACCTTTCGCAGCCAAATAATCCGCTGCTGACATGCCTGAGAATTCACAGATCGTATCGTAAATCAGTACATTTTTGCCGGGTTCAACCGCACCGCTTAGAATATCCCAAGAAGATACGACGAGACCTTCTTCAGCCCCCCACTCTGGGTTCTGTTCTAAAAATGGGATTCCACCCGTTGCCAATATACATACATCAGGATTGAACTCACGAATAAGTGCTTCGTCGGCAGACGTTCCCAATCGAACATCCACACCCAGACGATCAAGCTCCATCGCTAACCAGCGAGTGATGCCTGCAATTTGATCTCGTTGAGGTGCTTTCGATGCAAGCGTAACCTGTCCACCCAATTCTTCGGCTTTTTCAATCAGAGTGACTTTATGACCTCGTTCAGCGGCTACACGAGCTGCTTCCATCCCACCAGGGCCACCACCGATTACAACGATATTGCGAATTGGCCCTTCCGTTTTTTCAATAATATGTGGAAGACCCATATACTCACGAGAAGTCGCTGCGTTTTGAATACACAACACGTCTAAGCCTTGGTATTGACGGTCGATACAATAGTTAGCACCAACACATTGGCGTATTTGATCAACCTGATCCATTTTGATTTTTGCAATAAAGTGTGGGTCTGCAATGTGTGCACGAGTCATCCCAACAAAATCCACGTAACCAGCCTCAACAATACGCTTAGCCTGATTTGGATCTTTGATGTTTTGCGCATGAATAACAGGAACACTTACGACTTCTTTAATACCAGCCGCTAAATGTAAGAACGGCTCTGGCGGATAGCTCATATTCGGAATAACGTTTGCTAGCGTATTGTGCGTATCACACCCTGAACCCACAACACCAAAATAGTCAACCATTCCAGTCGCATCGTAGTATTGAGCAATCTGTTTCATGTCGTCATGATTAAGGCCATCTGGATGGAACTCATCGCCCGTAATACGCAGACCAACAGCAAAATCTGGCCCGACTTCTTCGCGGACGGCTTTCAGTACTTCCATACCAAACTTCATTCGACCTTCAAATGTGCCGCCCCACTCATCGGTACGTTTGTTCACACGAGGAGACCAAAATTGGTCAATCATATGTTGGTGAACAGCAGACAACTCTACACCGTCTAACCCACCTTCTTTCGCACGGCGCGCAGCCTGAACGAAATCACCAATAACTCGCCAAATTTCTTCTACTTCAATCGTTTTACAAGTCGCACGGTGAACGGGCTCACGAATACCAGAAGGAGACATTAGGTTAGGCCAGTTTTCACCGTCCCAGCGTGAACGACGACCCATATGGGTGATTTGAATCATGATCTTGCCACCGTGCTTATGAACCGCATCGGCAAGGTTTTGGAAATGAGGAATAATTCGATCTGTTGACAGATTGACAGACGCCCACCAACTTTGAGGGCTGTCTATAGAAACCACGCTCGATCCACCACAGATACATAAGCCGCAGCCACCTTTGGCCTTTTCTTCATAGTATTTTACGTAGCGGTCCGTGGTCATACCACCGTCAGTTGCATAAACTTCAGCGTGTGCTGTACTCACGATACGGTTACGAATAGTGAGTTTATTAATATTGAGTGGCTGAAATAGCGCATCAAATTGGGACATAGTACGGAACTCCCACTTACTTAAACTTAGAATGATTCAAATATCTGGTTTATCAGAAAGGCCTGTTCTGCCCGATAAGCCTTTCGTCTTTATTAGTCGGCGAGTATCTTGGTTTGAAGATAATCTCAATCGACGTTGCTTATTACTTACGACCCCTCCCTAACCCTCCCCTTATTAAGGGGAGGGAAACGGAAATACTTCTGCCTATATTTCCCCCCCTTAGTAGTGGGAGGGTCTATCTGTTTCTCTCCCCTTAGCACTGGGAGAGTCAATCTGTTTTTCTCCTCCCCCTTTATAAGGGGGAGGTTGGGAGGGGGTCTACGTCTTGAAAAACCTAACTAAATAGGTGTCACCTCAAAATACCCCACGTCGCAACCGTCTTCGGCACCACTTTGCGTCTGCACTGCTTTAGTACGTACAGGGAAACCTAAGTTACCCGCAACCTGATCCAATGCACCTGCAAACCAGCCAGTAAACATGTAGTCAACTTTACGGTTAACTTTGCCATACTGATAAACGAAGCAAGAGTTCTCTAAACGAACTTTCGCTGTCCCTTTTTCGACATCCAGCTCTTCTGTAACAAAGATCCCCCAGCCGCGCTGAGAAAGGCGTTTTAGGTAATGGTGCCAAATCTCTTCGCCTTTGAAGCCATGCAGCTCTGCTTCTTTCTCACACCAGTAAAATGCAGATTTATGACCTGCTTTATACAAAATATCTGCGTAACGCTCTGCACCGATTTCTTCTTCAATTCCCATATGGTTATTTACAAAGAAGTGGCGAGGAACATACAGCATAGGCAATGCATCTGTTGTCCAAACACCGGTTTCATCATTTACTTCAATTGGCATTTCTGGTGCATGTGTACTCATTGTTGTGACCCTTAATTCTATAAATGTGTATATCGTCTAAAACGTGATAATAAAGCGCAGGGAGACTTACTCGCCCCACACTTCTTTTAAGAGATTGACCCAGTTATCGCCCATAATTTTGCAAACTTGTCGTTCAGAAAAACCGTGACGTAACAAGGCTTCGGTCAAATTAGGAAACTCACCTACAGTACGAATGCCTTTAGGGTTAATGATTTCACCGAAACGGGTTAGACGACGGGCATAGCCTTTGTCATGTGTTAGATATTCAAAGAAATCGTGGCCGTGTCCCTGCGTAAAGTCAGTACCAATGCCAATGGCATCCTCACCCACGATGTTATAAATGTATTGAATGGCTTCGACGTAATCGTCAATAGTGGCGTTGATTCCTGCCTTTAGGAAAGGAGTGAACATGGTCACACCCACAAAACCACCGTTATCCGCGATAAACTTAAGCTCTTCATCACTGCGGTTTCTTGGGTGTTCTTTCAAACCAGAAGGAAGACAATGGGAATACGCGACCGGCTTTTTCGATTCAATGATGACTTCTTTTGCCGTGTTTGGCCCAACGTGAGACAAATCACATAGCATACCCACACGGTTCATCTCAGCCACAATTTCACGGCCAAAGCCTGATAAACCGCCATCTCGCTCATAACACCCAGTCCCAACTAGGTTCTGAGTGTTGTAGCACATTTGAACAATTCCAACGCCAAGGTCTTTAAAGATTTGGACATAACCGATCTGATCTTCGAAAGCATGAGCATTTTGAAAGCCCATCATGACACCCGTCTTACCTTCTTCTTTGGCACGATAAATGTCTTTTGTCGTATAAACCTTGGTTAACAAATCACTATTTGCTTCAATAAGCTGATTCATTTCGACAACATTACGAACCGTACCTTCGAAGTTTTCCCAGAAAGACACCGTGCAATTTGCCGCCGTCAGTTTGCCTTTCGCCATATCTTCAAATAGCTCACGGTTCCATTTCGCACAGATCAAGCCATCGATCACTATTGCTTCATCATGTAAGTCAGCTGCATTCATCGTCGTATCCTTTGTGGTTCATAGAACAATGAATTCAGTGTAATTTTTAGACGGGAAAAAGAGTGGGCTGTTAGCGACTTGAGGCGTACTAAAACCGACGAGGAAAAAGTGCAGTGAATATAGCCACTAAGACTGCATAAACTTAAAAGAGCACCCTATCAGCTCCTGTTCTTTGATATGATTCGTCTCGCTAAGTAAAAACACATATGAACAGCACAAGGAGTGGTAATGAAAAAGACGTTCATAAATACGGCGTTCGTAATCTTCACTGCGGTTAATTCACTACATTTGAACGCAGCGTCCGCAAGTAAAGAATCCGTCGAGGAGTTTTTTAAGGTAATTAAGATGGAAGAGCAGATGACTGGCGGGTTTGAGGCTATGATGCCCGCTATAGATCAACTGTCGATCCAATTAAAATTAAATCAAGAAGAAAAAAGCGAGCTTTTATCGATTTATTTAGACTGGTTTGAGAATGACATCGACCGCCCCAAAGTAATCAATGAGCTTGTATCTATATACTCGCAAGCTTTCTCAGAAGAAGAAATAATATCTATTACCGATTTCTATCGCACTCCTGCGGGAATGAAGTTTACCGAAAAATCCCCCGAGCTTATGGGTATCGCGATGCAAATAGGTGTAAAAGAAGGTCAATCTAAACAACACCTTTTAATTGAAAAGCTCACCCCCTTTATTGAAGCTCACGATAAATAAAACACTTTCTACGTAAGACGTACGTTAAACTACTACAGTTAGTACGTCTTGCGTAAATTACACACAATCCAAGATCAACACTCAATCGCGTTAACAGCCAAACCGCCACGTGAGGTTTCTTTGTATTTATCTTGCATGTCGCGTCCCGTATCGCGCATGGTTTTGATCACCTTGTCTAAGGATATAAAGTGATCGCCATCGCCTCTTAAGGCCATTTGCGTGGCGTTAATGGCTTTCATGGCGGCAATGGCGTTGCGTTCGATACAAGGCACTTGCACCAAACCACCAACCGGATCACAGGTTAATCCTAAGTTATGTTCAAGCCCAATTTCTGCGGCGTTTTCGACTTGCATTGGCGTACCCCCAAGCACATCACATAAACCTGCTGCGGCCATGGCACAGGCAGAGCCAACTTCGCCCTGACAACCTACTTCTGCACCGGAAATAGACGCATTCTTCTTACAAAGCACGCCGATTGCGGCAGCAGCGAGAAGAAAGTCTACTACGTCTTCTTCGCCTACTTTGTCGGTGAATTCCATAAAATACATAAGAACTGCGGGGATAATACCCGCCGCGCCGTTCGTTGGTGCAGTGACCATACGACCGCCACCTGCATTTTCTTCGTTAACAGCCAATGCATACAGATTCACCCAATCCATCGCAGAAAGCGTGGAGCTGATTATGTTAGGGCGCGTCGCTTTGATAAGCGATTTATGCAAGCTCATTGCACGTCGCCTAACATTTAGACCACCCGGCAATACACCTTCTTTATGCAGGCCGTTTGCAATGCACTCCTTCATCGCTGCCCAAATATCCATCAGACCATCACGAATCTCAGCTTCTGTTCGCCATGTTTTCTCATTCGCCATCATCAGCTCGCTAAGACGCATATTATGCTCTTCACACAACGCGAGCAGCTCTTTGGCAGAGCTAAAATCATATGGGACAGCAACTTGTGGAACCACGTAGGCGTCTTCGTGCGCATGGCTTTCATCAATGACAAAGCCGCCACCGATTGAATAGTAAGTATTTGAATGGAGTGTCGTGCCATTTATGTCAAACGCTGAAATAGACATGGCATTCGGATGATAAGGAAGCACTTCCTCAAGAAAGCACATGTCGCGATCCCAGATAAATTCGATCGCGCGTTGATCCACAAATTTTAATCGATTTGTCGATTTTAATTCAGCGACGGTTGAATCGACAATCTCGGGATTAATGGTGCTGGGACGTTCTCCCATTAAACCTAGAATAATCGCACTGTCGGTCGCATGTCCCTTCCCTGTCGCGCTCAGAGAGCCAAACAGTTCTACTTTGACTCGTGCAACATTTGCCAAATCCGATTCGGATAGCGCTTCTCTAAAGTCTGCCGCTGCTTGCATCGGCCCCACAGTATGCGAGCTTGACGGACCAATACCAATTTTAAACAAGTCAAAAACACTGATGGACATTTTGCCTCCAGAACATACAAAATTTTGTGTATTCTAGAGCAAAGTGTCTGGAATACAACAATTAACCTATGTCAATTAAATTAGTTAGGTTGAATAGCATAGAAATTATAATAGCTTCAAGTAGTTAAAGTTTAGACAACTCTCTAAAAAATTGTCTATACAAGGCATCTAACATTACTCAACCTTAGATGCCTTACTTAGTTATCGACCGAATACTACGGTACGACTGCCATTTAAAAACACACGCTTTTCAACATGATACTTAACTGCATTAAACAAGGTTACGCGTTCCACATCTTGCCCTTTGGCGACCAAATCTTCCGGATAATGTGCGTGATCTACCGTTTGTATTCCTTGAGCGATAATTGGCCCCTCATCCAAGTCGTTATTCACGTAGTGAGCCGTCGCACCAACCATTTTCACACCCTTTTCCCACGCTTGATGGTACGGCCTAGCACCTTTAAAACCTGGCAATAGTGAGTGATGAATATTAATGGCTTTACCATCTAGGTACTGGCACATATCGGGAGACAAAACTTGCATATAACGCGCAAGCACAACCAGCTCAGCGTCGTACTTTTCGATCAGCTCTTTTACTTGAGCTTCTTGTTGAGGCTTTGTTTCTGCGCTAATAGGCAAATGATAATAAGGAATACCATGCCAATCAGCTAAATCCTTGAGGTCAGGGTGGTTTGAGATAATCACGGGCACTTCAATATTCAACTGACCAGTACGGTATCGGTACAACAAGTCATTTAAACAATGGTCGTATTTCGATACCAGAATCGCGACACGAGGCTTATGATCTGGAGGTGTTAACGCCCACTCCATGTTAAATTCATCTGCTCTAGCCTGAAAATCCGCTGCAAACACGTCTTCGCTAAAAGCGTCACCATTTGGAATAAATTCAATACGGATAAAAAATTGGTCTGATTCGTAATCATCAAACGAATGGATCTCTGAAACGTAGTTTCCTGATTCCGCCATATAGCGGGTTACCACATCAACCGTTCCAAGAATACTTGGGCATTTGGCGGTAAAAATCCATGGTTTTTTTGTCGATTTCATAGGTATTCTCTTTCAAAAATAGCGTGAAGTTAGTCATGACTAAAAAAGCCAGCCAAAGTTGGCTGGCTTTTTCTAAAGGTTTTCCAGGTACGGAACGTGATACTTAGTCGTTCTTAATGACCAAGCCATATTCACGGCTAGCATCTTGAATCCAAAGCCAAATATAATCCGCAAAACTACGGCGAATAATCAATTCGAATGCTTGCTCATCCAAACGACGAATCACCGCACTGCTCTTTGCAAACAGCGTGGAGACCACTTTACCCGCTGGAAACTCGCTAATATGAAAATCATAAGGCACAGATTTTTTCAGCATCTCGACAACATGCTCACCAGACACGACTAAAGTCGTCACGCCTCCGCTGGAGTTCACCAGAGAAAAATGGCCATCCACTTTTTCTTGGAACGCCGCCTCTAGATCAAATGCAGCTTCACCTGGCACTGAGATCAACCATTCATCCGGACTCATCCAACGAGCGGTTGTTGTCCCTTGGGTTACGGAGCTAAGCGGTTTAGTCGGCAGCTCAAGACCCAACACAGCATTCGCTGACGCCAGTAGATCTTTGTTTTCAGGGTTCAACCGTAACGTTAAAAAGCCTTGCAACGCGTTTTCGCGAAGGTGAACACCACCTTCGTTTTTTGCTGCGGCTGCACTTGCCAAATCAGCATGATGCAATGGCGATTCGCCTACGATCTCCGATGAAGGAAGCTGATTCATTACCATCACGTTTGGTGTTTCAACTGCGGTATCAGACATGTTGACGCTCCCCTTTTGGATCTAAAAATACTGGACTACAGATTTCAGCTTCTACTGTTCGGCCATCAACCAACGGGTAATAGACTTTTTCACCCATTCTTTCCGACCCACCTTTTACAAACCCCATCGCGACTGAGCGATTCAAGTTCGCACTCCAATAGCTCGACGTTACATGGCCGACCATTGGCATTGGGATAGGAGCATTAGGGTCGAATACACCCTGTGCGCCTTCAGGTAAAACAATATTTGGATCTGTAGTTTTAAGACCTACTAACTGTTTACGATCTGGGCGAACACAGTCTTCACGCTGCATACCGCGCTTACCGATGAAACTAAACGGTTTTTTCATAGAAACCGCCCAAGGCATACCTAGGTCAAATGGATGAACCGATCCATCTGTGTCTTGACCTGCGATAATGAAACCTTTCTCAGCACGTAAAATGTGCATTGTTTCTGTGCCGTACGGTGTTAAGTTGTACTTGTCTTCGTGTTCAAACAAGGCTTTCCATACATGCAAACCGTAGTTCGCTTGCACATTGATTTCGTAAGACAATTCACCTGTAAATGAAATTCGGAAAACGCGTGCAGGCACTCCAGCAATCGTCATTTTCTTCCAATCCATGTAGCCAAAATTCTCGGAAGAGACGTCATAATCCGTCAATTCTTCAAGCAATTTCCGACTGTTCGGACCCGCAATTGTCATAGTAGCCCAGTGATCAGTCACAGAAGTAAAGTACACTTCCATTTCTGGCCACTCTGTTTGATGGTAAAGCTCTAGCCATTCCAACACATGGGCTGCACCGCCTGATGTTGTTGTCATTAAGAAATGATTTTCGCCTAGACAAGAGGTAACCCCGTCGTCGAATACCATTCCATCTTCACCACACATAAGACCGTAACGACACTTACCAACCGCCAATTTAGCCCACGCATTGGTATAAACGCGCCCTAAGAATTCACGTGCATCTTTACCTTGAATATCAATCTTACCTAGGGTTGATGCATCCAATATACCCACTGATTCACGCGTTGCTAAACACTCACGATTTAGAGCATCTTGCATACTTTCGCCTTTTAGAGGGAAATACCAAGGGCGTTTCCATTGCCCAACATCTTCATACTCGGCACCACGTTCCTCATGCCATGCATGCATCGCCGTGTAACGCATTGGATCAAACAGCTCACCACAATCGCGACCAACAATTGCACCAAAGGTAACGGGGGTGTAGTTCGGACGAAAGATCGTCGTTCCCGTTTCAGGAATGGATTGATTGAGCATTTTTGCAGCAATCGCCATGCCGTTTATGTTACCCAACTTACCCTGATCAGTACCAAAGCCCATTGCAGTGTAACGTTTAACATGTTCAATCGATTCAAAACCTTCTCGACATGCCAACTCTATACCCGCTGCCGTTACATCATTTTGATAATCGACAAATTGTTTTGGAGCCTGTGACGTCGGTTTAGTATGAGGAACATGGTACAAAGCCATGGATTCGCTTTGCTCAGACTCATCAGTTTCTGGCAACGCAATGGATACAGCTTCTAACCCCAATGCTTTTAGAACGTCATTCGCAGACTCTACGCCTTGCCCTAATGCACCTTCGGTCGAATATTCACCATTAATTGCACCAGCGGTGAATTGATTTTGAACCGTTGAGCCCGGTACAAAACCTAGAGCTTCATCATTCCAAACTGGACGAGATCCTGTATGACAAGAAAGATGAACGACGGGGCTCCAACCACCGGATGACGCAACGGTGTCCGTGCCGATTTTCATAACGGAACCCGTTACACGTGAGCCATCTTCATTAAGCGGTGCAACGCTTACACTGGTAACGCGCTTGCTACCATGCACTTCAATGACACCCGAGCCCACCATAACATTGATACCTCGGCTACGTGCTGCCTCAACTAAAGCGCCTGATGGATTCTTACGCGTATCAACGATGGCCATCACTTTGCGGCCCGCATCGTGCCAATCCAATGCTGTATGGTATGCATTGTCATTGGTTGTCATAAGTACCAACTCATTCCCCGGCACGACGCCATAACGATTTATGTAAGTCGATACCGCACTCGCTTGCATACAACCCGGTACATCGTTATTGCCATAAACCAAAGGACGCTCGTGAGCACCCGTTGCCAACACAACCCATTTTGCACGAACGCGATGGTAACGTTGGCGGACCTGACCATTTGGCGCACGATCTGCAATATGATCAGTGCAACGCTCATGAATGGTAAGGAAGTTATGATCGTGGTACCCGTTTACAGTTGAACGAGGCATCAGAGCAACATTCTCAAACGTCGACAACTCTTCTACTACACTGCTCACCCATTCTGTCGCAGGTTTACCATCAAGAGTTTCTCGGCTGCTTAATAAACTGCCGCCAAATTCATTTTGTTCATCCGCAAGGATCACTCGTGCGCCTGCTTTTGCAGCAACAAGAGCCGCTGACAAACCCGCAGGCCCCGCTCCAACTACCAACACATCGCAGTGCTGGTTCATTTTGTCGTATATATCAACGTCGTATTCGTTTGGAGAACGGCCAAGTCCAGCCGCTTTGCGGATGTACGATTCGTATGTTTCCCACATTGATTTAGGATACATAAAGGTTTTGTAGTAAAAACCTGGTGGCATCGCTTTACCACCAATTTTACCTACCAACCCCATCAAATCATTGTCTACGTTCGGCCAACCGTTTGTCGCACCACAAACCAAGCCAGGATAAAGCTCTTGCTGGGTCGCACGGACATTCGGAGTTTGAGTCGCTTCAGTTGCACCGATTTGCATCACCGCATTCGGTTCTTCTGCGCCCGCTGCAACAATGCCTCGTGGACGGCTGTATTTAAAGCTTCGGCCAATGATGTCTACACCATTTGCTAACAGTGCAGAGGCAAGCGTGTCGCCTTCATAGCCGGAATATTGTTTATCATTGTAGGTGAACGACAAAGGCTTGGAGCGATTGATACGACCACCAGACATTAAACGGTTTTTTTGTGTCATTATTCGCTCCCCTACTCTGCAACAATCGTCGGTTTTTCGCCGACTTTGTATACTTCTTTTATTTCGTATGTCTGCGTATTTCTCGTCACGTTAAAGAATTTACGACAGCCCGCGGCATGAACCCAAAGTTCATGATGGATTCCACGAGGGTTCTTACGAAAATACATGAATTCGCCCCATTCCTGATCAGTACAAGCATCGGGATCAAGAGGTCGCACAATGTGGGCTTGACCTTTTGCATGGAACTCTTCTTCTTCTCGATATTCGCAGCAATGAGGACAGTAAATATGTAACATTAACAGGTCTCCTTTAGCATAAGGCTGTCGGAAAACGTCGCGCATGATGAAAGTAGAATGCCAGACGCGACGAAAAAGCGGAGTTCACTCTCAATATTGGAGCAGTTTGAATCGGTTTTTAACGCTAAACCTTTGAGCATAGTCATGTTCCGCTGCCTTAATTAGTGTGCGACGCCTGCCGCACCGTGTTCATCAACCAACGCCCCGTTGTGATAACGGAACATCGAGAACGGCTTAGCAAGCTCATGCATCTCACCTTTTGCAAGGGATGCCGCAAACACGTTGCCAGACCCAGGAGTCGCTTTAAATCCACCTGTTCCCCAACCACAGTTAAAGAATAGATTCTTAACAGGTGTTTCACTGACGATTGGACACGCATCTGGACAAGTATCTACAATGCCGCCCCATTGACGGTTCATACGAACACGGCTGAAAATTGGGAACATTTCAACAATGGCTTGCAATGTGTGCTCGATCGTTCCGTAAGAGCCGCGTTGACCATAGCCTGTGTATCCGTCAATGCCTGCACCGATAACCAGATCGCCCTTATCAGATTGACTCGCATAACCATGTACATGGTTAGACATAACAACGGTGTCTAAGATCGGTTTAATCGGCTCAGAAACCAATGCCTGTAGCGGATGAGATTCCAAAGGCAATTCGAACCCAGCTTTCGCCGCTAAGACACTCGAATTACCCGCAACCACACAACCCACACGGTCGGCTCTAATTTCACCGTAACGATCCGTTTTAACGCCTATGACCGTACCGTCTTCAATGATGAAGTCCACCACTTCTGTTTGTTGAATCAGATCAACACCATGAGCATCTGCACCACGCGCAAATCCCCACGCAACAGCATCATGTCGAGCTACACCCGCTCTAGGCTGCCAAGAAGCACCCATAACAGGATAACGTCGGTCTGAAGAGCAATCCAAAATAGGGACAATCTCTTTTACTTGCTGTGCGTCCAATACCTCACCGTCGATTCCGTTAAGGCGGTTCGCATTAACTCGACGTTCAATATCGCGCATATCCTGCAAGGTATGACCAAGGTTCAGACAGCCACGTTGAGAAAACATAACGTTGTAGTTTAGATCTTGCGAAAGACCTTCCCACAATTTCATGGAGTGCTCATAAAGATGGGCAGCTTCATCCCAAAGGTAATTTGAACGAACGATGGTTGTATTTCGAGCGGTGTTACCACCCCCTAAATACCCTTTTTCAATGACCGCTACGTTAGTAACGCCAAATTGCTTCGCTAGATAGTAGGCAGTTGCTAAACCATGACCACCACCGCCAACAATAATTACATCGTACTTTTTCTTTGGCGTTGGATTACGCCAAATACGTTGCCAGTTTTCGTGGTGGCTAAGACTGTGCTTTAACAGACCGAAACCAGAATAATGCTGCATCGATTTCCGCTCCCTAAGGATGATAAGGACAGGAAGTGTCTTCGGGCAAAGGGCTTAGCCCATTGAACCTCTAGATACTACTGAATTAACTCGATAATAAGGATAACGCCCTGTCGCATTATGCTTACTAGCGCCTCGCAAAGTACCAAATACGACGCCTTAAGAAGGTCGCAAATAGATTATTGAATTGGAAAACGAGATGAAGGAAGAAGGACTGACTAAAAACGGACACTAGGTCCCTAGAAAAGCAAAAAAGCGACCAATCTTAAAGATCGTCGCTTTTTCTCGAACACGCTCTTAACATAAACGATGACCAGAAATCGTCGTTAACGAACCGGCCTCCACGCTCGACACCAACCCTCGGCCGCCACCGCAAACCCTGCGAATATCGGACAAGCTCCATTTTCTGGGTTGAAGTAAGAGCAATTTAAGCATGTGCTATCAGGCTTATACTCTGGTTTCGACTGCACCGTTTTGTAATCATCGGTATACGCCAATGCTTTTGCATTAATAATGTTTGGGTCGAGCATCGGCAATCCAGATGCCTTTGCCTCAGAAAAACTGATATTGACCAAAGGTATGGTTGCCGCTCCCAACAAACCACGTTTAATAAATGTACGACGACTCGAATTCACAACATTCTCCCACCTGTAAACGACTTGCAAACGCTCTGCCCAGCGTTTGAAGATGCACACAATCTATCAAGGCTTATACGAGGTTTCCATGATTTAGGATGTGAACACGAACGATTGTGAAATATATGCTTAATCTGATAAAGGCAATGCCGCCATTACCACCCTCGCCTATCAGCAAAATCGTGCCATTTCATGATGGCGGGAAGAAACCAAGGTTTGCCGTAATACAGTGGTCGGCCTTTGAATGGCAACTCATCAAAGGATGTTTTACCTTCCTCTAAATTTAGTATCTGCTGGGCGGCTTTATAACCAAAATAATTCGCCCTACCCACACCTGAACCGCAATAGCCCATTGCGTAGTTCATACTGTCTAACTGACCAATATGTGGCACATGATCAAATGTGTAGGCGATCATGCCTGACCACGCATAATCTAACTTCACATGAGAGAGTTGCGGAAAAATACGCGTCATAAAGTCGTGCAGGTATCGACTGTACAACTGCGGTTGATCTCCGCTCCCAAAAGCGCGGCCACCAAACAAAATACGTTTACCATCAGGCGATGGCCGATAATAGGCAACTAACCTTTCCGTGCCTCCGTGTCCACGTAGATTGGGTGAAATTTCTCTAACAACCGATTCGGGTAGCTCTTCGGTCGCCACCATCGCCGATCGAATAGGAATTAACCGGCGTTTTAATGGGCGAAATGAGCGCCCTGTATAGCCATTGGTTGCAATCAGTACATGCGCCGCGTTGATCTCACCACCATCAAACTTAACGGTAAAGCGGCTTCCCGCTTTTTGAACATGACGTACCATCGAGTGCTCTGCGAGGAAAACACCTTCTCGCTGGGCAATTTGACTGAGCCCTGACAGCAACTTAGCAGGCTGCAATGTGCCGTCTTTTGGGTAAATCATTCCACCATAATAGGCTTCCGAGCCCACTTCTTGATGTTGATCTTGTTTCGATACCTCGATCGCAGGGAAATCCACCACTTTCAAAAGTGCTTCAGCCTGCTCAACCAATCCTGCATAATGACTCGGGTGACTCGCGCCACGAAAGCGACCACATAGGCTCAAATCGCAGTCTATATTTTCTTGTTGGATGAAATCCACAAGCCAGTTAAACGCATGAAGACTTTCCTTGATAGTGGAATGAACTTTATCTCGACCGTATGTTTTTTCGAGCCCATCCACACCCAGTTTGCTAAAACTGGGGCCAAGTAACCCACCATTGCGAGAGCTCGCGCCTTCCCCCAAACGTCCGCCTTCCAATAAAATGACACTCAACCCCGCACGGGCAAGTGTGATCGCGGCAGACATCCCTGTAAATCCGCCGCCAACTATCACCGCATCCGCCTTTGTCGGCAATGCGTAGCGAGGGGTTGTGTTTATCGTCTGAACAAATGAAGAGTCTGATAACCAATAGGGAAGATTACTGTATGTTGAAATGTTTCTTGAAGTCATAACGTTACGATGTCCGTCCATGGTTCACACTGTATGGTTCATAGCTATAAAACATGCTGCAAAAATTCCTTTGTTCTATCCCACTCTGGATTAACCAACACTTGCTCTGGCGGCCCCACTTCGACAATTTCACCGTCAGCCATAAACACGACTCGGTCAGCCACTTGTCGAGCAAATTGCATTTCATGAGTAACACATATCATCGTCATTCCTGTTTTTGCCAAGTCCATCATGACATCCAATACTTCCTTAACCATTTCGGGGTCGAGCGCCGACGTGGGCTCATCAAACAACATAATTTTCGGTTCCATAGCGAGTGACCTAGAGATCGCAACACGCTGCTGCTGACCACCCGATATCTGGCCGGGATAGCGCGACGCCAGATGCGCAATACCCACCCGATCAAGTAAACTCATGGCAAACTTTTCCGCTGCTTGCTCTGGCATTTTCTTTAACCAAGTCAAACCGAGTGTGCAGTTCTGCAATACCGTTAAGTGAGGGAACAAGTTAAAATTTTGAAATACCATCCCCATCGTGTCATGAATCAACTTGTCACTCTGACGGTCGTCGGCAAGTGTTTGTCCAAAAATGGAAACGTGCCCTTCCTGATATTGTTCCAAATGATTAAGAGAACGAATAAGAGTCGACTTGCCGGAGCCAGACGGTCCGCAAATCACCATAATCTCACCCTCATAGATATCCAGCGTCACATCTCGAAGTACATGGTGTTCTCCATACCACTTATTGAGCGAGTCGATTTCAATAGCGACCGATAACTGAGGCGCCTTAGTTTGCAATGAGTTCGACATTAACGATCCACCTTTAAACGTTTTTCAAGATTTAAGCTGTACTGAGACATGCTGTAACACAACACAAAGAAGAGCACTGCGATAAGGACAAGCGGCTCCGTATGTAATCCCACCCAATCTTTATCATTGGCGATATTTCGTGCCATTAACATAATGTCGAATAAACCGATGATCGACACTAACGTGGTATCTTTCAAAAGACTGATAAAGGACGTCATGATATTTGGAATCATCATGCGCAACGCTTGCGGAAGGACAATCAAAAACATAGTTTGCCAGTAACCAAACCCAAGTGTCGTCGCTGCTTCAAACTGCCCTTTCGGAATGGCCTGTAAACCACCACGAATATTTTCCGCCATGTATGCCCCTGCAAAAAGACACACTGCCACCAACACTTGGGACAGTTTATTAAACTCGACATCGGAAGGTAGAAAGATTGGCAACAAGGTCACAGCCATAAAAAGCACGGTAATTAATGGAACTGAACGAACCAGCTCGATTACCACCAACGATAGCCAATGAATCACAGGTAATTTAGATCGGCGCCCTAACGCCAATAGCACGCCCACAGGGATCGCCATTGCGATGGAAAACCCGGCAATGATAAAGGTTAAAAACAATCCCCCCCAACGCTCAATGGGTACTGGATCAAGATCAAAGCCGCCAATAACCAAAGCAACCAACATACTCAAGGCGGCCCAAACCAATATCAGACTTACAGAGGCAACTCTTCGCTTCAAGTACGTTTCGAGCAAAGGCACAAAGGCAAGATGCACTCCCTTGAACGAAAACATGGACGCGATTAGGTTCATATAAATCAGTGCCAAGAATCCAAGCGACAAACAGGTCATCAAGCCATGCCCCCAACTAAGCTCGTGACCAAATCGCCCTCCTAGAAAAAGATAGGCAGCAGCGAACGGAAATAACCCAACCCAGGACAAAAGAATCACATTTCGCAAAGGAATGCGCTTTGACAAGAGTGGCAGTAACCAAAACGCCCCAACTATCACACCCAAGTTCACACGCCACTGTTCTTGGAGAGGGAATCGACCATATATCAAACCGTTGAACCAACTCATTACACCAGCCCAACACGCGCCATTCGGGCTGATATCGAGACATTGACGTCGTGTATCGGCATCAAATACAGCCTCAAACAGCGCCCAATTCAACCCCCATTTCGCGAGATAAAATAATACAATCAACGACGCAATGGTTAACAAACTATTTCCAATAGTATTAAAGTAACGATTTCTGATTTTTCCGATAGCCCCGTTACTGTTTGTCTGTGGAGGTCTTGCGGGAGAAGGCACAAAAACCTTTAATGACTTTTGCTCACTCATTTCTGAATTAGACGGTATTTTTGCCATTCTTAGCGCACCTTGTACTGAACGAGGTCATTGTATTTATTAAGTAAATACGAAATCACCAAACTGATAACAATATAAAAGCCCATCACCATTGAGATAATTTCCAGTGCTCTGCCCGTCTGGTTAATAGACGTTTGCATAAACACGGAAACAAGTTCGGGAAAACCAATCGCAACCGCTAACGATGAATCTTTTGTCGCGGCCAACCAAGAGTTCGTCATTGGGGGAATAATCGCTCTCACCGCCTGAGGAATTAGGATCAGGCGCAAGGATTGGAACCGAGAAAAACCAATGGTAAATGCCGCTTCAGATTGGCCTCTATCAATAGATTGCATGCCTGCTCGAACGGTTTCCGCTATGGCAGCGGAGCGGTACACCGTCATGGCAACAAAAGCAGCTCCCAAAGACGCCGGAAGAAACGCGCCATCGCGGAAGTTAAAGCCTTTTAACTCAGGAATAGACCACGTTCCCCATTGAGCTAATAAAAGTGCCGACAAAGCGAAAATCACGCACCAGATAAGAACTAAAATATAAAACGTTGTTGTCCGCTTTCCTGTTTTATGTACACTGCGACTCGACTGACGAATAATCGCCCAGAGTCCTGCACCCAGTGCAATAACGAGTGCGAAAACCCACCAAAATGAGATCGATAACTCTATCGTCGGTATGTACAAACCACGGTTATTTAAGAAAAAAACATCGGCAATCGAATAACTTTTTCGAGGTGGCGGCAACGTCGAGAACACCACGGTAAACCAAAAGATCACTTGAATAAGCAAAGGCACATTACGAACTATTTCAACATACCAACGCGCGAACTGAGATATCAAAGGGTTGTTGGACAGCCTTAGAATCCCGACAAACGTACCTAGAATGGTTCCCACAAAAATAACAAGGGCCGACAAAACCAAGGTATTCAGAACACCGACAGCGAAAACTCGCCAATAGGTCATCGAGGAGTCGTATGGAATAACACTCCAACTAATATTAAAACCAGCGGTAACTTGCAGAAAGTCGAAGCCAAAGTGCATCCCAAGGCGATCAAGGTTATTTGCCGCATTTGAAAAAAGGTACCAAGCACCAAACAAAAATGCGGCTAAAACAAGTGCCTGAATCAACACACCGCGCGTTGCATCGTTATCAAAAAGACGAACCTTTGAAGGCGTCATAAAAGGCTTTACTGACGACAACCTGTCCGAACCGGAGTCGACAGCAGTTCGATCATGCTGTGGCTTTTTTGCCGCAGTAGATTGAATCATGTAATCACCACGTCATAGATTAAAAGGTGACGCGTACCGGAGAGCGTTACGCCCTCCGTACAGTCAAGATATTAACGGAAGGATTTGGCGTACATCATGCCGCCATCTTTCCACAAAGCATTTAGCGTACCTTCTCGCTTAAGACCTAACACGCTGTTTGGCCCAACGTTGCGCTCGTACACTTCACCATAATTACCCACGCTTTTAATCACCTGATAGGCCCAATCTTGCGGCAACCCTAAGCCCGTATTCAAATTACCCTCGACACCTAACAAGCGTCGCACGACTGGGCTATTACTTTCTGATCGCATTTGATCGACGTTATCTGACGTAATGCCATATTCCTCAGCTGCGACCATGGCCGCAAACGTCCATTTCACTACGTTGGCCCATTCGCTGTCATTCTGCTTCACCGCGAATGACAATGCTTCTTTCGATATTGTTTCAGGCAGGACAATATAGTCGTCTGGATTTTGTGCTGCTGAGCGCTGCGCCGCCAGTCCAGATTTGTCATTGGTTAATGCATCACAGTTGTCGTTGAAGAAAGCCGTGTTACGCACAGACGAGTCATCGAATACAACGGTTTTTAAATCAAGGTTATTCGCACGACTGAAATCCGCAATATTAAGCTCACTTGATGTGCCAGTCAGAACGCATACCGTCGCACCTTCAAGGTCATAGACAGAATCAACGCCTAAATCTTTGCGTACCATAAAGCCCTGACCGTCATAAAAGTACGTATCTAAAAAGTCTAAACCTTGCTGTGTATCGCGAGATAATGTCCAAGTCATCCCTTTTGATAACATATCGCCTTTACCACTTTTGATTGACGTAAAGCTTTGCGCCCATTGGACAGGCAAAAATTTCACCTTACTGGAATCACCAAAAACAGCCGCGGAAACACTACGACACATATCAATATCCATGCCCTGCCACTCGCCTTCTTTGTTTAAGCTATAGAAGCCTGGAAACGAGTTACCAATGACACAGTTCATATAACCTCGGCTTTTCACTTCGTCTAACGTAGAAGCCGTTTCGGCAGCATAACTTGCCGCCGAAAACATAGAAGACGCCAGTATTAATAATGATGTTGCTTTTTTCATCTATCGCGGTTCCTTGTGTTTTTGTGATATTTGTAATTTTTAAGTTCATTTTTATATTATTTGGTGCATGTAAAAACATGCTGAGAGGCGCAACTATGAGTGCGCCAAGGTACGCTTATAATCAAGCCTGTGGATATGATCACAGCTTATCTATACGATACTAAGTTAAGCGTTTTAATAATCACAATGAATATTTTTGATAGGTTAATAACCTAAGGTTATGCTTAGTGAACATAAACAAACTCCGAATTTTTCATGAAGTATTCGTAACTGGCAGCATTACTCGCGCGGCTGAACGCTGTTATGTGAGTCAACCTGCCGCGAGTAAAATGCTGGCAAACTTTGAAGAAGAAATTGGCTATAAATTGTTTGTTCGAAATAATGGAAAGCTCACCCCCACCGACGAATCCGTCTTCTTGCATGAGGAAGTTTACAGCCTATTGCAAGGCGTGAATCACTTAGAGGACAGCATTAAACGGGCAAAAAATGAGAACGCAGGACGTTTGAGAATTTGCAGTATATTCGGTCCTTCCTATCAATTTCTTCCTAGTCTCATTGCACGATTTAAAGAAGAACATCCTAACACTCATGTAAGCTTGCATCATTCGGGGTGTTCCGCCATTCGACAAGGTGTTGCTTCGGGACAATATCAGATTGGACTGGTAGACAAAGCACAAAGCTCTTCTAAACATGATTCCGCCGCCTTTGATCTAACCTGTTATTGTGCTGTTCCGAAAAACCATCACTCAGCACAGCTTGACGTCATAGAACCGAAAAACCTTGTGGGGCTAGATTGGATTACTCTGGATTCTGAAAACGCGACGACAAAAACACTCAAAAAAGTGTACGCTCAAATGGATCAAAAGTTGTCACGTTCAATTGAAGTTCACACCACAGTTCACGCGATGTCGTTTGTAAACTTAGGCATGGGAGCGACACTGGTTGATGCTCTAAACTTCCACCATTTTAGCGACGTTTTCAATTTTCCAAACATTGTATTACGCCCATTTCACCCCACGGTTATCGAACCTTTGGAAGTCATTACCTCCAACCTTAACCCTCTATCAGGCGCCGCCAAACACTTTTATGATCAGTTACTCACTGAATTAGACATTACTGAGGGCGTAAAACGAGCGGAATAATCTACATCAAAAAGGCAGAATACAATTTAGGGACACACTGTGTCAGATATTCACGTCGACCGCCAACGGATCGAGAAACGCTCTCATATATGGATTTGAAGCCAAATATCAGGCACGGTGAACGGGATAAGACTCGCTGATTACGAGTCATAGTAAATATGTCTAATCACCGCAATCCATTAAAGATCACCTTTCCTATTTGGGTTATCGCATAACGCTCGTACAGCTCGTTGAAAACCCTCTATGAAAAAATCCGCTTCCGACTGCGTCAGGCAAAGCGGCGGTCTTAGTTTTAACGTGGAACCATGCTTCCCAGCAGCACCAGCGAGTATTCTTTGTTCACGCAATTGATCGATTAACTGTATAGAAAGCGTTGCACTTGGGGCGCCATTTTCCTCAACGTCTATCCCAAAAAATAACCCTGCCCCTCTTACCTCACCAATGATATTCGATTGTCCAGCAATGTCTAACAAACGATCTTTAATATAGCGACCTATTTTCAACGCGTTATCTTGTAACCCTTGCGACTCAATCGTGTTTAAGACAGCGAGACCCGCAGCGGCCGCGACGGGGTTTCCGCCGAACGTGTTAAAATACCCAACGTCTTGACAATACGTCGCTAGGAAACTCGGTTTGGTCGCAACCCCCGCCATGGGAAAACCGTTTCCCATTGGCTTGCCCATCGTCACAATATCTGGAAACACATGATGCGCTTCAAAGCCCCAAAATGTCTCCCCTGTACGAGCAAATCCAGGTTGAACTTCATCCGCTATGTAAACGCCTCCTGCGTTTCGAATAACATCAACGGCAGAGCTCAAAAAGCCACCTTTTTGATAATACACACCGTCCGATGAAAAAATAGAATCCAACAACAAAGCCGCCACTTTCACGCCTCGCTCACGCAATTCGTCAACCGCCGTTTTGACGCGATGGGCGAAGCCTGCCTCAATGTCCACGCCGTAATTGCTAGTAGACGGCTCAGGAATGGCAATCACATGTGGAGGGAGCACACCTTTTTTCATCGCAGATGGAGACACCTCGGTGACGTACGCGGTATTTCCGTGATAAGCACACTCTGTCACAATAAAACCACTGCCTCCGGTGACCTTACCAGCAAGACGCATTGCGAGATCATTTGCTTCACTGCCCGAGCACGTAAGCACAATATTCGATAATTCGTTTGGGAGCGTACGTTTTAACGCGTCAATATAGTCGTCGACAATGGAAACAATATATCGGGTATGGGTGTTCAGTTTCGCCATTTGTTGAGAAACCGCGTCAATAACGGAGGGATGACAGTGTCCAAGGCAGGGCACATTATTATAAAAATCCAGATACGTGACGCCGTCTGATGCGGTCATCCACGCCCCTTTCGCTTCGACCATTTCAATAGGTGCACGATAAAACAACACGGAAGAAGCGCCAAAATTATCAAGCCTTCTCTCTACTGACGAACTGAGCATTGAAGTACGAGCATCAAACGCGTTCATTTCTAGGATTTTAGCGGGTGTATCGACACTCTGCTCCTCTAACGAAGCAAGATATCGCCGTGCAAGAGAAACGGTTCCTTTCGTAAATTTTCCTAATCCGACCGCTTGCGCCGTTTCTGTCTCCGAATGACTTGCAACCCATGCGGTCAACAAAAGTCGTCGAAACAAAATAAACATTGGGATCATATTTTCATCGGCAAGAGATAAAGCACGAACAGAGCGATACCCTTTTAACCAAGCAGATTGAAGCTCTGGGATATAAGGCTCTTCTTCGTAAAATGAAATGGCAGCCGCAAAATCGTACATAAACCAACTGAAACCGCAATCGTCAAAGTCGATCACTGACAAAGCGCCATTGTCGACTAATAAATTCGCTAACCGAAGGTCCGCGTGTATCAACCCAAAACGATCGGAATGCTCGCCATAGTCATTTAGCTTGCGCCTCAGCACGTCACACAACGTCTCAAGAAGCGCTTCATCCTCTTGGGTCAAATCTAGTGCCTGCCGCCAACTTCCCCATAGAGGCTTGTCGCCCAATGCAGTGTCGTATGTCCAACGCTTGCGTACAAACCCTTCTGGAAGCGGCCAATTTTCAGCATGCTGGTGAAGTCTGGCGGAAATCGCGCCAAGCGTCTCAAACCCTTCGGTTAACTTATCGTCTGCTTTTGGTTCTTGACCTTTTATAAATTCGAACGCAACAACGTACCTTTCTCGCTCTTCGTCTGGCGACGCCAGATCTGTAAAAGACGCGATGAAACTACCATCCCTTAATGCTAACGGCGCAGGTGCGACAACGATATTACTTTGGCGCAAAGCGTCGATCCACTTAAGTTCTGACGCTATTTCGTCAGGCGTATGGTAACTCGGACGATGAACTCTCAGAATAATAGGCGCAGCTACATTAGAGTCTCGAACCAAAAACGTTGCATTCTCAGATACTGTCAGCAAATGAATCTCAGCGGTTTCGCTTATTCCCCATGAAGGAAGAAGCTCGACTAATCCACTTTTTATCCTTTCGACAAAGCTATCATTGTACAAAGCCATACTGCCCGACCCTCTCCTTTATTCATCAACAAACATACCGTTCACATATGAATTTTACTTATCAAATAGTTTTATTTGTCTCACTTTGACTATTGCAATGTTAATCACATTGTGTGAATTATGTACAGAAGTTAATCCACATAACGATAGGATCAATAATCATGTTTGCATCTTTAGCAGGAAAAGTCGCCATCGTCACCGGAGGTTCAAAAGGAATAGGCAAAGGCATCGCTAAGGTATTTGCCAACCAAGGCGTTAAAATCATGATCGCTGCCCGTGGTGAAGCCGACGCTAAAAAAGCGGTGGATGAAATCGTCTCTTCAGGCGGTGAAGCAGACTATTACCTTTGTGATGTCTCCAGTTGGGACGGTGTACAAGGCTTATTATCGAAAACAATCGACACCTACGGTAAGCTCGATATCCTCTGTGCAAACGCAGGCATTTTCCCACAAAAGAAAATGGCGGACATGAACCCAGACGAGTGGGACACCGTCATGTCCACGAACTTGAAAAGCACCTTTCTCGCCGTAAAAGCCTGCATACCCTATTTTGAAAAAAGCGGCCAAGGTCGTGTCATAGTCACTTCCTCTATCACAGGGCCAATTACAGGTTACCCCGGTTGGTCTCACTATGGCGCGTCTAAGGCAGGTCAGCTCGGTTTTATCAAGACCGCCGCGATGGAACTGGCGCCCTATAACACAACCATAAACGCAGTCATGCCGGGCAACATCATGACAGAAGGTCTCGCGGATTTGGGTGAAGACTATTTAACCGCTATGGCGTCCTCAATCCCGATGAAACGACTCGGCGCGGTAGAAGACATTGGCAATGCCGCCCTTTTCTTTGCAACCGACGAAGCCAGTTACATTACAGGGCAGCAAATCGTAGTGGATGGAGGCCAAATCCTGCCGGAAAGCCTCGATGCCATCAACGAAATGTGATGAACAAGGTATAGGTTATCGATGTTGCTAGGGCGTGTTGATCTTTTATGTACATATTTCAATCAACCCACATAGGTAGCCACATTAACCTTTTTTGACTAGGCATTGAAGTGCCTAAATATCGTGTTCCAAACCCCAAACTCCTTGGACAAGTCACGCCAAGGGCTGCCTGTTCTCATGCGGTATAAAATACCTTCAAGGGTCATCCTATGTTCAGGTTTGTTATAAACACGTCCCGCTAAGGGCATAATTCTTGATAGCAGTGTCCAACTATCACCTGTTAGCATTTGGAGCGGTTACTTTGATTATTGGCGAAACCATTATAACGGCTCCTCTTGCTGCTTGTTTTTATACTACAAAGATCAACACGCTCTCTCTAGGACACTCTCGCTAAAAACCTTGATTTTACTGGCTTCTTAACCCGTGTGTCCTTTTAACGCCCGCTTCAACTGCGCCGAAGCTGGAGTGTTTTGTGTTAATGTTTGAGCGCAGCAAGTGACACAAAAAAGCGGAAGTTTTGGCGTCAGACTGGAAGCGCTTGTTAGAGTAAATTTAGCACTTCGCTAGAAATTTCGCCTTCACATATTTTACGAACCGCCCCAGTCATTGTTGCGAAGAACGCTGAATCCAGCTCTATACCAATTACACCTCCCGGCATATGAACATCTATAGTTGATTTACACAACCCTAAAGCGTGTACAACCGAAGCCGCTGCCGTACTACTCGAACCAGAGGCAAGCGTATAGCCCGCACCCCGCTCCCATATTTCAATTTGAATAGAGGACTTATCTATAACTTTGACAAATTGCACATTTGTCCTATTTAAAAATCTTGTGTCGTTTTCAATAATACTACCGTACTCTTTAGCTAAAGAGGGAGTAACATCATCTAGAAGGATAACGCAGTGAGGGTTGCCAACATTAGCGAGATAATACGTAAATTCTCTATTTTTAATCTTGATGATTTCGGGTATAGGTTCAGATTCTAAATTCGATTCATGGGTAAAACGAACCTTCCCCATACCCACCGATACCGTGAGGCCATCTTTACCTACAATTGAATTAACTACCCCACCTTTAGTTTCAATCGTAAATTCATCATAAGAAACTAGAGATTGATCCCAGAGGTACCTAGAGAAAATTCGGAGGCCATTGCCACTTTTTTCGGCTTCACTTGCATCAGGGTTGAATATTTTCAGAGAGAAGTCACAGCTATCACTTTCGTTGGGGCCACAGAGAATACCATCAGAACCAACACCAAAATGACGATTACAAATCGCCCTAATATCGGTTTCCGATAATTCTCCTGATAGATTTTTTGGATCAATTACAATGTAATCATTACCCAATGCATGATATTTACTGAACTTCATTTTTTACTCTAACAATTAAGGGTTATACGGCGGCGCAGCCGCAGTTATAACCGCCTGTTGAACTGCCGCGTCTTTATATAGGGAATTTGCTTTTTTCATGATGCGACCTCCCTGTGTCTTTGCGGTGTGTTTTCGAGTGCTCTTGTCCTTAAATCAGGCTAAGAAGACTCTTTTTGATCGTCTATCTCTATAGTTTTACCCAGATACTAGGCAATTGGCAAGCCTAACCCCTCAGGGTCTTTGACTTGATTCTATTTTCGCTGACGTTCGAGCAAAGTTATGGGTGGCCTGCATTGTTTTAATCTTAAATTCGATGTTGCGAGATGGTGTCTTGTGGGAAGCGCCAAAGTCGGTAAATTAACTATTGACGCCATAGTCTCTTGTTAGCAGTATTTTTTATATTTTTGGGGTAACTCATCAAATAGTTCCAGATAATACAATATAGCCATTGTTATAGTATTGCGAATATCGCACTGATTATGCGTAGGATCATTTTTACCTAAACTCTCCGTGACGTCTTTAAACTCAGTGTCTTCGGGGCATAATGCATCTACAAATATAGATATAACTCTGTACCCATTGTCTCCATCTGTAACAATGAGGCCACTGTATTCTCCTTCACCACAGACCCCAAAGCCGCCAGTAGTACAGCGCTTATATTTTAGGTTTAGTTTTTTAAATTCAAGGTGATCTTCAAAAATAGGAGAACCTATACCTTGCTCCCAAAGCTTCTTCGTTGCTTTAACTACATTTTCATAGGCTTGATTTTCAGTAATTCGATCAAATTGCACAAATTTTCCTATACTGCTAACCGAGGCGTTAACAGATTCTTAGTAAGCAGGATTCGTTGAAGTAACAATGGCAAAAGAGTTACCCCGACCGGTACCAAACGAAACTTGATACACAGGATCTTTATCAAAAGACTCTATACTTATTAGTGTATTTCCGTCTTCGAATTCTCGGTAAACTGCGTCGCCCCCATAAAATGTCAACCCTTGCTTTGCTAATGTATGGAATGCTGACTGATATTCGACTGGCCCAATTTTTTCAAATAGATTGCGAAGAATATCCTCTACTTTTTGTTCTGGTACGTACCCTAGATGCAAACGGAATGACTCACTTTCCCCTGGGTTTAGCGTAAACGGAATTGCCACTGGCCTATTCATAGAGTCAGTTAACCCGCCATCTAGCCCCGAAAAGTATGATACACCGCCATTGCCTTCCAATTTATGCACTGTATACGAAGTAATTGAAAAAGTTACCTTGCCAGTATTAGAGATAGTAAAGACCCAAGGTATTTGGATAGCTCTTGAGTTTTCTAGATTGCCCGATAGTCTCAATATACCACCGCCTGACTCAGGCTTTGCCGTAATATTTATAGCTTCTTGACTATCCGATATATCCTTCACATACGGCAATACGATTGATGCACAAGCCAACACCAAGCCTAATACCGCCACCACTCTTGCGAACCAATCTGTATTGTTTCCGTTGCTCATGATCTTCCTTTTCTACAGCTAACGCCTGCCAGCAAGGGCTAGCGAAACGAGCCCAGCGAGCTTGCAGGCGAATTGGCTGGCCTCGTGTACGCCCAGCATGGGCATGAACTTATGAGGTGAAAGCCCTCTGTAGGAAGATCACCGTCGAAAACCATGTTGTGATTAGACGATAACTACTAGCGAATGGCAAGGGCTTGACCGTGAGGTCTAGTCTGGAGGAAGCCGGACGCAAAACTGCGAGCTGATGAACAAGAGCATCATATGAGGCGTAGGCTGGAGGCGAGTTGGCACAAGACGACGAAGCCAAGTAATCTAACGGCCACCGTAAATGATGCAACAGTGCAGTGAAGGTTCATGCTCTTGTCTGGGGAGATCTGTTTACCACGCGGTCGGTATAACAACCAGTGAGACTCTGGTTAATAAGTGCCTTGGCTCTGAGACTTCTTAGCTGCATGGCCATGCCTCATATATTGAAATTAGAGTCCTTACAGGCTCGGCGAAAATGCTCCACAAATAACCAATCAAAGCGAATATGGTAAATACCCAACCACCAAAGCTTGAGTATTTACCCATAAGCTTGTTGTCTTCACTTACAAGGACAGTTTTATAACGCCTGAAATACCATGCAGGAAAAATAAACAATATTAAAGATATTGCGGATATACCTAGACCAGCGTTTGTACTATCAGCGTTGATTGCATAAACACCTATCCCCAAACACCCACTGCCCAACAAAAATAGAATCCAGGATGGGCCACCAAAAAACAAAGACGTCACTTTAATATATGAATTGAAACTATCTGTATTGTTTTTGAAGTAAGGATAAACGAAAAATATAACCGACCAAACTACAAACATTGGATAAATTGCTTTCACTAGTGCATCTACGATCATCGGCTCGACATCAATTAACTCTTTAATAATAGGAGCCAAAATCATCTGATTTTTTAGCCAAAGATGAACAGGTGAACCTATGAACAATCCAATAAAAATGTAGCTCGCAAAGAAGGTCGCACAAACCGAAATAGCTAAAAGGCCGAGCATTACATTTTTATAGATTGTTATTGGTTTTTCGGCTATTTCCATTAGATTATCAGTTCCTTATAGCAGCTAACGCCGCGTGCAGCGCTTTGTTAGTTTTTCTTTGGCTTGCACTTTTTTGTCTTTGACCAAATGGGGTCAATATCTATTTTAGATAGGGAAATGTTGTAATTTAACGCCCTTAGTGTTTTTAATGAATTCTTTAATGTCACCTTTGAAAAAAATGGGAGCTCTTCAGGTATGCTCTTGGTTGTGGCAATTGCATAAACCACCCTATATTTGCTTGGATCTGGCCTTGGTTTTGGATCAGTTAATTTGATTGATGAAGGCAATTTTGGGTTCAATTTCTCTCTGTAGTCAGAGTCTTTTATAAACGCTTCCGCAGCAACAAACCCTTGAGAGAATAGGTGGCTTAGTGTACTTGAGCTTCTGTATAACTTAACATGAACAAATTCACTTCCATCCTTTATCAAATCACAGTGCTCTAACTTGTCATATGGGCCACCAATCTGGATATTCTTTTTATCCATCAAGCAAAAAGCGCTGTTTGTATATGCAACCAGCTCGTTATAGTCGCCCTCGTCATTATGAGAATATATGGGAAATGAGAATGGATGAATATCAATATCGCTGAGATAGTCATCAACTGCTGACACAAAATCACAGTTTACTTTGTACCACACTCCATTTCTTAGAATATAATGATCGTTTCCAAATTTAATTTCAGCATATAAGCAGCGGTAGACAGGCCAACTTTTTATAGACTGATACTCATTGTTGTTTACGTGAACAACGTTGCTCTTCATTAACTCAACTTTAGGAGTAACCTTACCAAGGTATGCTATATAGTCATCGAAAGATAAAACCACATGCCGAAGGGTTTTCTGGTACATATCAAATGAATAGCCGATTTGACCTTCCCAATCTACTATTTCCGGCTCTCCTAACCAGAAATTAGAAACATTGTTACTGCTCAAGTATTGATCTAGTTCCAAATCTAGTATTTCAATCTCGTCATAGTCCCGAACCCTGTTGATATTTTCTACCCAGCTAAATTTATCTGGAAGATCAGAGCGATATTGTTTGATGGACCTTGAAAGAATCGCGGGTATATCTGCAAGGTTAGTTTCTACTGCTATTGTCAGGGCATCCCTACCAGTTACATGGCTACCAAATTCTTTAACTAATGATATACCTGTTACCGCGTAAAGCATCTCCATCTCAGAATCCAGATGAAGGTTAAATATATCTACATCCCGAGTGCTTTGAGTTCTTGAATTCAATGGGTTGTGATCATAACTGGCTTTGTCCAAGCTTCTTAGTTTGTCAGGATCTACTGAGTTAAGCGTCACTTTTAGACCGAAATCACGCTCAATAGCCTCTTGCTTTAAAAGATGAAAGCCTGTGCCAAATGACAATAGAAAAGTAGCTCCTGATATTCTTACTACAAATACAGCCCCTACATTTGAAGAAGTGCCAAATTCGGAAACATCAACTTTGGCATCTGTTGTAAACAATCTAGTCCAAGGAGGAGAGTTTTTAGGTGGTTGCTTTTTTATGTAAAGACGGGCTGATTCTGTTTCTGGCAAGTCCAATTCAATAGGTTGCTTAGCATTTTCTACCTTAATAACATCAGAATCAGGCTTGCTGCCATCTCTCGCCAAATAGATAGATAGTTTTTCTTTTCTGATTTTCTTTACTTTTGCCATATATCCCTTCTCGGCTCAGCGATGTAAAACTAACAATTAATGGTTATACGGCGGCGCAGCCGCAGTTATAACCGTCTGTTGAACTGCCGCGTCTTTATATAGGGAATTTGCTTTTTTCATGATGTGACGTCCCTGTGTTTTTGCGGTGTGTTTTCGAGCGCTCTTTGTCCTTAAGTCAGGCTAAGAAGACTCTTTTTGATCGTTTTTTATCGTCTATCTCTATAGTTTTACCCAGATACTAGGCGATTGGCAAGCCTAACCCCTCAGGCTCTTTGACCTGATTCTATTTTCGCTGACGTTCATGTTCGTTTTATGCCACTAGCCTGTTCTTAATCTTTCTCGCTTCCAACGGTTCGAGGAGACTTCGCCTATGTAGTGTGCCGACGCATCATCACATGCAGGGCAATGACATCCCGTTACCGGTGCGTCTTGTTGGATGCTTTTATCTTCCGGCTCCTTTTTATCTTGTTCAGGACGGGGCGTGTCTTGTTCTCGTATTTTTAATAGGCTCTTTCGTCTAATCGCATTCGACATATAGCCATAGTGTCTTACTCGCATGAAACCTTTTGGTAGAACGTGAAGTAAAAACCGCCTTAGCAGCTCTTCGGGTGTGAGTGTCATCTGGCTTTGTGTATTCGTTCGGTAGTCTTTGTACGATAAGAGAACATGCTCGCCGTCCCACGATTGAATACGGTGATTACTCAGACCAATACGATGCGTATAGCGAGCAAGGTAACGGATCAGGGTATCTTGGTATTCCAGTGCGGATTTGCAATACACCACCCAAGGAACAGACATCAGTGCATTTAGTTTAGAAGTAAGCTGTTGCTGTGTAACACCTTCCAATTCGCCTTACTAGAAAAGGTTAATAAGAAAATAAAAAATCACCCTGAAAAGAGTGATTCGGTTAAGTGCGGCCTTAACCTAGCCGGAGCGTCCATATATGGCTTATTTTAAATTGCACAGGGAGGCTACGTTTGCCCTAGCGAGCTTGCGAGCGAGTTTATGCGTTTGTTAGTTGCCGTAAAATCAATATGCGTGCTAACATTTGTGTGTACAAACCTTAGGAGTTTACGATGGATACTCGCATACAATTTAGAGTAGATGAAGAAACTAAACGACTGGCTCAGATAACGGCCGAAAGCCAAGGGCGCACTTTAAGTGACGCTTGTAGAGAGCTTACGGAAGAACTTGCTGAACAGCAACGCAAAATAATTACCCATGATCAGTGGCTTACTGAAGAGGTTAATGCTGCGTTTAATAAATTAGAAAGTGGGCAGAGTAAGTTTGTTAGCCATGAAGAGGCGAACTTGGACATGGAAGCTCGAAAAATGAAAATTAGGAATAAAGCCAAAAAATGATCGTTTGGGAAAAAAGTTCGCTGGACGATCGTGAGGCTATTTTCGAGTTTTTATACGATTTTAACCCATTAGCAGCAGAAAAAACTGATGCTATAATTGAGAAAAAAGTCAAAAACTTGAATCAACAACCCCTAATGGGAGTTGAGAGAGAGGGTATACCGGGAAGATTGTTAATAATTCCTGAGGTCTCAATGATTGTTTCATATTTCATAAAAGACGAAATAATTCACATTCTTCGAGTTTTACACCAAAAGCAAAAATTTCCTGTAGGTAACTAGACATAATGACTCCCCACGAGGGCTAGCCTCCAATTCCGTGGGTTAGTGTAAAACCAGAGCCATAATTAGTGTTTATACAACTAAATAATGGAGGCTAGCATGTCTAACAATAGCATATTGTTTATCGGTTTGGACACTCACAAGAGTTTGTCGAAATCGCTTATATTGAAGAACAACGAGGTGCTCACCCCATCCACTTCGGCCGTATCTCGAGTGCCAAAATAGCCATTAAAAAGTTTGCTCGCCAGACGCAATCCAAGTACCCAACAGCAACGCTTCATTTCGTCTACGGAACAAGCAACGGGAGTGGCATACATGTCTGTATAACAAAAGCAACGGCGTTAGGATGGCAATAAGCCAACCCGTTTATTGAACCACGAACATAGACTGAAGACCCAGTGCCACGACGTATCAAGTAAGGTCAGCTCTGAATGGCTTATGTCATTTAATCTACGATAAAATCGTCAGGAACGATTTTAAACAGCTCTGCTGGTCTTCGATGGAGGGCAGGAGCCCGACATAATACCAGCATGATAACCGACGACATTACTGGCTTCTTCTGACGTGTTCACTCATCTATTTTGAAGTGGAAATTTAGCCTATTAAATTAGGCCTGAACCTTTGCGTTTTACTTGACGTGGGGAGTCATACCAACGCTTGCTTCACGGGCAACTTGTTACGAGATTATGAATTCAGGCCTTAACACCTGTGTATGGGTAAGCGGCAGTGTAAACCGTCCTAGCACGCGCTTTCTGCGTGCGACATGACACACTTGTTATAAATCTAGCTCCATTGTCCTCGACTTAATCGGCGACTTCGGCCACAAGACAAATTTTCCAGTAACACTATAGAAGTCCGCGAGGTAATAGTTCTTTGGAATTAAAAATGGAGTTTTTTCCATAGCACCTATATAACTATCTGATTTAACGAAGAATACAAAAACCTCTGCCACATCTTCCTGATTCTTCGCCAACGCTACACTCACTAGAGCGTTAGCCTGCGATTGTGAGATTCCGTCCAGACTATCACATACCATGTAAACTGACGCAGACCTTGAAAAGTTATCACCTGACAGAACATGAGCGTCAGGAGAGCATAGTTCATCCACAGCTAAAACTCGGCCACAAAATGCAACCAGAAACAAAAATATAAGTAATCGACACATAGATTTACCAACGCCTCATAAGAGGCAAAAAATTGTTGGCTAAAATTAGCGACGATGGAGCAAAGCCAACTGTTATGTTTTGAGTTACTTTAAACACTTGGCTATCCCTCTTTCCTTCGCAACAGCTTGCAAGTATTCGATTGATTGCTCGTTAGTTGGCTTTAAAACTTCACAATGTACGAGTTCCATTTCTTCATGGGTTACCTCATAGCCAACTACGTGATAACAACCTCCGGCAATATTTTCACCTCGCCCTTCTTCAATACATTTAGACACTGCTTTGTAAAAAAAGTGAGCGCTGGTCGCCTTAATACATGATCTATTAGATTCATGGATTTCTTTGGTAACTTCCGAGCGCAACTTTATATATTCAGGAGTAAGCTCACAAGCTTGTGCACTGAAGTTCAAAATAAGTAAAGGGGTAACAAATATTCTCATAGAAACATAACGCATATTGTGCTGGACAGCCTTGTTAAGTTTTGGACGCATGCACCCTACCTTGCCAAAAGCGAAGAGCTAAAACCGCTGCAACTAAAACAATGCCTGATAAGCCGCTAACTGAGGTCAATAATGCCAATGGATAAAATAACCAAGGCCCCATATTTTTGCACTGGTATACGAAATAACCTAGAGTAAAGCGCGAAACAAGAAAGACCAATTCAAGAGCTACGGCGCCGACAAACAACATTCCACCGCTTTCAGGTGATGCCCAGAAATCCCAGCTTTGCTGAGCTTCGGACGCGCTAGATATTTTGAGAACAAGTAGAGCTACCCCGCTTAATATTAGAGCTGCGCCAATTCCTTTTTGTATCAATACTCTATTCATAATTTGGAAACTTAAACGCCGCTAGCAACGGCGGCCAATACGTAGCTTCTTTTGTGTTAATTTGGGGAGCAGCGACAACACAAAAGAAGCGGGGTGTTGGACGTCCAAGCGCATGTGTATTTATGCGCTGATGTTGCCTAGCTTTGTTATGTGTTTCTAGGCTCAGTCCTATTATATACCTTTGAAGAAAGTACAAATGTTATCCAAAGACAGGAAAAATATAGTATTGAAAATATTGCCCCGGTGAATGGTGCAAAAGTTCTTCCAGTATCCGAAATAACACGAAGCATAGCCTTCTCTTGCTCCAGAGTAACTTCGTCACCCGAAAACATCCCATCCTGATTTAAGTCAAATGCAGCCAACTCTGCCTCATATTTGTAGTCATAGTACGCTGCACTGCCGACAATAAATAGGTATACAAGTAACGCAGAGAGCAGAGAAACACCAATACTTTTAAATTTCTCTTTGAGAATAAACTGATTACCTAACCAAACAAGTAAAGGTGTTAATAACAAGACCAATATGGCAGTAAATATACTCATACTCTCAGCTTCTGATTACACGTAACAATTAAGGGTTATACGGTGGCGCAGCCGCAGTTATAACAGTCTGTTGAGCTGCCGCGTCTTTATATAGGGAATTTGCTTTTTTCATGATGTGACGTCCCTGTGTTTTCGAGTGCTCTTGCCTTTAAATCAGGCTAAGAAGACTCTTTTTGATCGTCTATTTCTATAGTTTTACCCAGATACTAGGCAATTGGCAAGCCTAATCCCTCAGGCTCTTTGACCTGGTTCTATTTTCGCTGACGTTCGAGCAAAGCTATGGGTGGCCTCCATTGTTTTAATCTTAAATTTGATGTTGCGAGATGGTGTCTTGTGGGAAGCGCCAAAGTCGGTAAATTAACTATTGACGCCATAGTCTCTTGTTATGTTTTTAGTTTTTTGTGCCATACCCAAGCCCCTAAACACAAGGTTGTACTAAAAAATAAAGAAACGGAACCCCAATAAATAAACAGTTGCGGCATGGGTGCAGAATTTTTAGTGAGTAAAAAGCCAAGTGAACATGAAAGTAACAGAGAAACTATAAGTGCTGATTTGAGTGATAATGTTTCTTTGATACTCATTAGGATGAAGTAAATAAAACAACTGAAGAATATTAATGGGACAAAACCTAGGAAAATTGCGAAACCACGAATATAGCCATCATTTTCGGAGTTTTCTGGTGGGTAAAAAATTTCACCAAGAACGAAGAAAACTATAAAAGAAACAGGAATAAGTAATGAGGTTAGTGCGCCGATGAAAGCTGCCCGCATGTGCCTACGTTGTAAATTTATATGTGGTTCAGTACTCATAGCTTAGGAAACATAACAATTAATGGTTATACGGCGGCACAGCCCCAGTTATAACCGTCTGTTGAACTGTCGCGTCTTTATATAGGGAATTTGCTTTTTTCATGATGTGACGTCCCTGTGTCTTTGCGGTGTATTTTCGAGTGCTCCTGCCCTTAAGTCGGGCTAAGAAGACTCTTTTTGATCGTTTTTTATCGTCTATCTCTATAGTTTTACCCAGATACTAGGCGATTGGCAAGCCTAACCCCTCAGGGTCTTTGACCTGATTCTATTTTCGCTGACGTTCGTGTTCGTTTTATGCAACTAGCCTGTTCTTAAGCTTTCTCGCTTCCAACGGTTCGAGGTGACTTCACCTATGTAGTGTGCCGACACATCACCGCACGCAGGGCAATGACATCCCGTTACCGTACAGTCCTTTTGGGTGCTTTTTTCTTCCGGCTCCTTTTTATCTTGTTCAGGACGGGGCGTGCCTTGTTCTCGTATTTTTAATAGGCTCTTTCGTCGGATCGCATTCGACATATAGCCATAGTGTCTTACTCGCATGAAGCCTTTTGGCAAGACGTGAAGTAAACATAGTTGAGCAGGAAAAGTCGCCATCGTCACCGGAGCTTCAAAAAGAATAGGCAAAGGCATCGCAAAGGTATTTGTCAGCCAAGGCGTTGAAATCATGATCGCTACCCGTGGTGAAGCCGACGAAGCAAGTTACATTACAGGGCAGCAAATCGTAGTTGATGGAGGCCAAATCCTGCCGGAAAGCCTCGATGCCATCAACGAAATGAGATGAACAAGGTACATGCGATTAATGTAGATGAAATTTTACGTAATAGTCCTGAGCTCCTTGCTTAATATACTTGGTAAGTCTGACCAATGGCCAAATTTCTCTTTATAATTTTCGATGGTCTGCTACCACAATTGTCGCAAAGTGCTACAATTAATCAGAAATAACAGGAGAAAATCATGGCTACAGCAAGTATTAGATTAGACGAGGGCTTAGTAGAAAAAGCGAGCATTATGGCGAAAGCGTTAAACCGAACTACGCCTAAACAGATTGAGCACTGGGCTAAAATTGGCGAAATGATGGAAGATAATCCAGATTTACCTTATGAATTTGTAAAGCAAGCGATCATTGCCAAAGCAGAAAAAGAAGCTGGCAAACTTGAGGCTTACGAATTTGACTAAAGTCACACACGTTACACAAACCCCAAGTTTTAAAAAGGCCGTCAAAAAACTCCACAAAAACCAAAAGAGTGATCTTGATAAAGCGGTTAAAGAACTAATAAAGAACCCTCTGCTTGGCGAACCTAAAAAAGGTGATCTTGCATTTATGCGAGTTTACAAGTTTAAAATGATTAAGCAGCTCACCTTACTAGGTTACTGCTATGAGGATGATGCTGTCGTTTTAGAGCTACTAACTTTTGGTTCTCATGAAAACTTCTATCGAGATGCTAAGAAGTTACTTTGAGGGATCAGAGCTAAGACCATCTAAAAGCAAGATCACAATACTAGCGCCTCAATTCCACGGATAACTGACCAAGAAATTGCGTCATAAATTCAGTTCGCTTTCTCGCTTCCGCTCTCGCCGATAACGTATGCATAGAGTCTTCTAGGTTAAGCAGCTTGGTGTAAAAATGATCGAGGGTAAATTCGGCATCGTCAGGGTCTCGATCTTCGCAAAATGGATCGATTTGGGAGTAAAACGTTCTGTCTAGTTTGGAACCTATTTGAATACATCGAACGATCCCCATCGCTCCTAAAGCATCCAGTCGATCTGCGTCTTGAACAATTTTTGCTTCGAGTGTGCGAGGGGGAACGTTGGCGCTGTAGCTGTGTGCCACAATCGCGTGGTGGATATCAGCTAGGTCGTCTTGGGGATAGTCTATGGTTTTCAAGAACGTAATCGCTTTGTCGGCGGCGTATTGCGAACTTTGGCTTCGTTGCGGATGACCTTTCCCAAACGAAAAACAGTCATGTAGATACGCTGCTGGAATCACTACTGAGCGATTCGCTTTTTCGGCATCACACAATGTTTTTGCAGTCGATACGACGCGTAGCACGTGATTCATATCATGCGCTAAATCTTGATCCATTTCACCTGCGATGTAATCCCGCAATAAAGGCTCGTATTCTTTCAATAACATCTCAAGTTCTTATTTTGCCGCTTACTATCTTAGTTTACTGCATACCGTGCAATGACACTTAAACGCTTTGCAGCTCATACTACTGTCGCGAATACTACTGCCGTGTATACCCATTTAAATTAGATCATCTAAGAACCTTGAGCAGTAGATGTCTTTTCCTCTCTCATCATAGTTCTTAGACAGCGCGTTCATAAAACCATGTAAATAGTTCGATCTTTCAATCTGTACATTGGGCTTGTCTTTGACTGCGTCGATCAGTTCATCAACCGAAAAGTGTGCCTCTTCTCGCGGAAAAATCAGCCTAATATTGAAGTTCGGTATAATCTCAGTCGCATTTCTAATTTGAGAGCCGTAAAAGCATTCCGCTCTTACAATCTGCGCACTGTTCAGGTCATTATTCAGCTCGCTCGACAGCGCCCAAATCGCTGACGCTCCGACACTAAAGCCAATCAAAATAACGGGCTCGGTAAGCGCTTCAATATGTTGTTGTAGCCTTTGTGTGTATAAACCTAACCCTACATGCGTCGAAAAGTAGTTGTAAGCCTTCTCTTCATCGTCAAATGTTAGGTGACCACGATACGGGTCAATAATGTCATAATGTTTGGCGCAACGCGCTGCTAAGGCTTGCAACGCTTCTGTTTTCCCGAAGATATCCGAGACAAAAATACACTTCATATACCTTCCTTATACAACATGTTTCACAACGCGACTTTCAAGCGCGCTCTCAAAACACGACGTTAAAACCGCGTGAATTAAGTGTTTTCCTTGTCATTCCTATACTCTGATATTAAGTGTAACACCGTGTAATGTGATTTTTTCAGAAAATGAGCTAATTTAATCAAGACCTTACATTTCATATTAATGGATAGAGATAGGACGATACGATGCAAAATGACGGCAAAAAAATGAAAAGACGGGATTTTCTATCGATGGCGGGCAGCGTGACCGCTCTAAGCGCATTTCCACTTATCCCAAAATCAGCGATTGCATCCACGCATCGCGAAGAAGCGCCAAAAGACGCAAAAATACACCGCCTCGGTATCTATCCGACAATTGGAATCTGTCGTGTAGGCGGCAGCGATCAATATTTCCTTGCCCCTGAAGTACCTGGGTTACCTCCGATGCCAGAAGGAGGCTTTAAAGACGGTACTCAAGCCATTAAAAAACAAGCGCAGCGCTTTCGAATTTATGCGTTTGATGACCAAGACAGAGTCATTGGCGAAATCACCGAACACAATGCAACCATCGAATGGAATGTTCATTTAGCGAATACCAAGGCGGCTTGGTATGGTTTTAATAACCCACTCGACAACGGTGAACTGGCCCCCGGTATTCCAGGCCAAAAGCGTAATCAATATTTCGTTTCCGATGAAGAACGAGAACGTATGTTGGTCATCAATGGTGGCGAGCGCTCCATTTCTGGCATCAATCAAAATGGCGATACCGAAAATGATACCTACCAGTTTGTCGGTCAATTCTGGAATGAAGAAACCGTCAAACTTGGAAAGATAAAAACAGACGAGCACGGTCGACTAATCGTCATTCCACCTGACGGTGTTTCAAACAGCCCAACCAACGCCGCTATTACGAGTTTCGCCGATAACGATGGCTGGCACGACGATTGGTGCGATGGACCAGTACAAGCAACCGTAAAACTCCCAGATGGCACTTTTATGGAAGCGGATACCGCATGGGTTGCTTGTATTGGCCCGAACTTCGCACCTGAAATCCCACCGGTTACAACCTTATATGATGTGATTTCAAATATGAACGCAGAGCAAGGTTGGACACCGCCTGTTCAAGCGCCAATCTCTTTCAGAAAACACATCTACCCTATTTTCCGTCGCTTAGGGTTAATGGAATGGGTCAGCTCTGCTGCCAATCTGCGTCAAGGTTGGCTAGGGGTTGGGAACTTTTCTGACCCGGCTTATATTAAACAACTTGCGGATCCAAGCCCTGCCAACCAAGCCTTCCGACAAGATATTTTTACGAAGTTCCGTAACCCGAACAATGTAAGCGACACCGCCTACCTTGATGAACGTTTAAAAATGCCCATGATGCTTGGCGATGGTATCAATTATGATGGAAGCCCGCTTCAATGGTTCCAGTTCCCGCATCAGCAGTACCAGTTCTTAGAATATTGGGCGGCCGGTAACTTCACGAATGATTTTGAAGATGACAAAGCCGATGCGATCCACACGATCGAAGATGTCGATCTCAAATTACAACCGGATGCATTGACTGAGGCCGCGCTTGAGCCATGCTCAGGTGGCGCATTCCACCCTGGCGTCGAACTGACTTATTATTTAAGAATACCGAGTATGTATGCGCGTAATTACGATAATGCCGCTGACCCCTTCAGGCTAGCCCATAGAAAACGCGACAAACTTGTACAGAATATTGGCCGACTGCTCACGTTAGAAAAAGCAGAAAAAGGTGACCCAGCTCTTGGAACATCTCCTCCGTTAGCACACCAATGGGCGGGAGACCTAACTCGTTGGATGGGGCTGCCTTGGCAGTGTGATGCCTTCAGCTGTCAGCAGGTTCTGATGCAAGAAGATTTCCCGACTGCGGTATGGTGGCCGGCCCTATTGCCGATAGATGTATTGCCCGAAGAGAATTACACTCAATTAATGGACGAATCTCTTGATGATTCTGAACGTGTAAAATTCTACGAAAACAGAGCGGACTGGAAAAGAGGCGTTGCAGGCATCGGTTACCACGCCAATGCAAGCTACTGGGACGGCATTACCAACATGATTACGCTTTGGGAAAGAATGGGCTTTGTTGTGAAACGAAAAGGCCCTAAAGGCGCAGGTACGGGTGGCTTATCTGCTGTCCCCAAAGAGATGTATGTCGAAGTAGGACGCGGAAATGTCGAAGATCGATTCAAGTGGAATCCATCAATGGGAGACCTGCCTAATTGATTAGCTCGACCCTATACGATGTAGCGATTGTCGGTGGTGGCCTTGCAGGTGCCGCCGCCGTCATTGCACTAAAACAGTCAGGTTTTTCCATTGTTTGGATACGTCCTAAAATGGAATCGATCGAATACAAAGTAGGTGAATCATTAGCTCCGGCGGCGAACCCTATTCTCGCGGAGTTAGGGCTTTCCTATTTGTTAGATACACCCGAACACAGATCATCAAACACGACATTTTCGGCTTGGGGACAAGAAGCACTAGTCGAACGCAACAGTGTTATACACTTAGAAGGCGCTGGGCATATCGTCAATAGAGCCAAGCTGGAAATGGATCTTTATTCCCTCGCCACTGAAGAATCGGATCTAGTGATTGAATCCAAGCTAAAAGAAATATCCGAAAGAAACGGTAATTGGTTAATCCCCGCTGATTCTGAGGAGCAAAACACTGTAGCCGATAAACCTGTATCGACTCGATTTGCGATCGATGCAAGTGGCCGAACCCAAGCACTTGGAAAGATTCTGTCTAAGCAAAACGTAACGAAATTGAAAACCGATGACCATCTTGTGTGTGCGTACGCATTCTTGAAGCAACGTCCAAACTCCGAGGTTCTTGCTACACCAGCCACGCTGATAGAAAGCACGAAAAACGGTTGGTGGTACGCTTCTCTTTTGTCAAATGGCGATTTGTCCGTCAACTTTTATACGGATCCTGATTTGATGCCAAGAGGTGTCACAAACGAGCTCGACGTATGGCGTGCATTGTTAGATCAAACGACACATATCGCACACTGGATTGATGACGCTGAATTTGAGGTCAATTCAGAGCCAGAATTAACAAGCGCCGCTACCCGCTGGTTAACTCCCGCCGCAGGCATCGCCAAAAAAGCAGGATGGATGGCAATTGGAGATGCCGCTGCATCGTTTGACCCCCTATCTGCGCATGGAATGACAACCGCATTTTGGGCAGCCGCGCAAAGTCAAAAAATCGTGGCGTCATACTTAGCCAACGACTACAGTGCTCTTCAAAAATACACTGACGCCGTTAAAAAAGGTCGAAGAAACTATCTATTACAACGAAATTCCATGTATTCACATGAAAAACGATTTCGAAATAACACCTTTTGGAAAAGGAGGTTATAACAGATAACGATTACGCAAATTAGGCAATGTGCGGAGATTCGGTCCGTTTACGCCGCACAAGGGTCTCTAACGGTTTCATCAATTAACCACTGTGTAGGTCAAAACGGATAATGTTGATTTGGATCTTCTACCGTAATCCAGCGTAAGTCGGTAAATTCCGCAATGCCAGCTTTGCCGCCAAAACGCCCAAAGCCAGAATCACCAACACCTCCAAAAGGCATTTGCGGCTCGTCTGATACCGTAGGACCATTAATGTGACAAATACCGCTGTTTATCGCGTTGGCACATGACAGAGCGCGATTGATGTCTTGAGAAAAAACTGCGGCGGATAATCCATATTCACTGTCGTTTGCAACCCGGATCGCTTCGTCATCGCCGTTGACTCTAATGATTGATTTAACCGGACCAAAGCTTTCTTCATTATAAATACGCATGTCTTTGGTAACGCCATCTAATAAAGTCGCTGAAAACATTGAGCCGTCACTGTCGTTTCCACAGGCCACTACAGCCCCCTTTTCGAGTGCATCAGCGATTAAAGTATGCATTTTATCGGATACTTGAGGATCGACTAACGACCCTAACACCACGTCGCTCCGAGGATTCCCCCAAGGTAACTGAGATGCACGGGCAACAAGCTTATCGACAAACATATCGGCAATCTCATCATCAACGATAACACGCTCAGTTGACATACATATTTGCCCTTGATTCATAAAGGCACCGAAGATAGCAGCATTTACTGCGCCATCAATATCCGCATCAGACAACACGACAAGAGGAGCCTTACCACCTAATTCGAGCAACGCTGGCTTTAAGTTTTCCCCTGCGATTCTCCCTATAATACGCCCTACTGAACTCGACCCTGTGAAGTTAACATGGCGAACTTCCGGTGCTTCAATCAAGCCTCTTACAATGTTTGGAGCGTCCTTTGGGTCATTCGAGATAAAGTTAACAACACCTTTAGGGAAACCAGCTTCTATAAAGCAATCAACAATTAGCCTATGAGTAAGAGGGCAAAGCTCAGAGCCTTTAAAAATAACGGTATTACCACATGCAAGTGGCATGGCAATCGCTCGCGCTCCTAAAATAACAGGAGCATTCCAAGGGGCGATTGCCAAACAAACACCTTTTGGTTTATTTACAGACATCGCCAGCGTGCCTGGTTTGTTCGAAGGAATCACTTCGCCGCCGATTTGAGTCGTCATGGCCGCCGCCTCACGAATATGACTGGCGGCCAACATTACGTTAAAACCCGCCCAAGTGGACGTTGCTCCTGTCTCAGTAATCATTGCTTCGACAAAGGCCTCTCGCTTAGCTTCCATCACATCGGCGGCTTTATTCAATAACCCTCGACGCTCAGTCGGCCCCATGTTAGCCCAAGCTGAAAAAGCATCTTGCGCCGCTCTAGCGGCTGACGTGACATCTTCTAACGTAGCGGCAGCAGACACAGTGGCTACCGTACCCGTGACCGGATCCAAACGAGAATAATCTTTGTGGTTGCTGGCTGCTACGTTTTGACCACCGATACTTAATAAAACCGTCATAATGTTTTCCTTATTTTATAAGTTTAATGTGTCGGCAGTGACAGAGGCTTCTAGGCCGCCATCAGTTGCAATGTTATTACCATTTACCCAACGCGCTGCATCTGAACATAGAAATAAAATAACTGGCGCTATATCAGACGGTGTTCCTGAGCGCCCAACTCGTTCTACATCGGAATTAACTCGCTCATCCCCAAGAACTTGACGGAACTGTGTCAGGATTGGCGTTTCGACTGGACCTGGTGAAACGGCATTGACGCGAATATTTCTCGATTTAAACACCGGTTGATGGGCTGCTAACATAGTCCAAACTAAGAGTATTTCCTTTGAAATTGGATAACCAAGTTCATTAGGAATCTCAAAATTTTCCATCAGTTTGCTTGGCTCTGGAAAACCACTTAACTTCGCAATCGCTGAGGCACGTTGTGCGTTTTCACGCCATTCATAACCCGCCATAGAAGCGACGTTAACAATACTACCGCCCGTCCGAATTTTCGGAGCGAGACTTTCGGACAAGGCTTTTAAACCAAAAAAATTAATCGCTAATGTCAGCGCCGCACCACCTGTACCCGAAACACCAGCTACGTTACACAACGCATCTATGCTATCGGGAAGCGCATCGACGATCTGATCAACACCTTCTTGAGTCGAAATATCTCCTTGCAAAAAAGTGCCTATTGGATCGTTTGGCTTCTTAACATCAATACCAATAACTTCAGCACCCATATGCGCAGCAAGTTTAGCGGTGTATTGTCCAATGCCACTAGCAACGCCAGTCACCACAATAATTTTCCCAAATAGCATAGTCGTCTCCATTTTTATTTTTGATTACTTTTTATTTAGATTCAGAAGATAAAACCTGTGGTTTATTAGCGACTGAATTACGGAACATTTTGCAGATGCAGCCCTCCATCGACCCAAAAAACATTTCCTGTCATATATGGAAATTTCCCTAACGCTAATTGGGTAGAAACCACGCCAACGTCTTCTGATAATCCCCAACGAGAAATAGGTAGATGCCCATCTTCAATAAATTCATCTACTGTATTCCGACCAGTAGAAGCCGTCATTTCAGTTTTAATAAATCCGGGACGAATTTCATGGACGAAAATACTTTCTTTAGCAAGACGGTGAGAAAACACTTTAGCCGTCATTGAAAGGGCTGATTTTGTAATGCAATACTGACTTCGTTCTGTATTCACCATATCCGCTGCAATGGATGTAATAAAAATAATGCTGTGGTATTTTTCTGAGCCAATACTGTATTGACACATTTTTTTCGCAACGTATTGAGTTAAGAAAAATGTTCCTCGTAAATTCACGTCAATTGATTTATCAAAAAGCTCTTGAGAAAGGTCTAAGACATCCGTCAATGGGCGTGCTGCGATTCCAGCGTTGTTTATAAGACAGTGAATACTTCCAAGGTCGCGTTCAATCGAATCGATTACCTCAACATGTTTATCAATTTGGCTAATATCGAGTGAGTAATAACGATAAGAGCCGTTCCTTTCGCTTAACCGTTTTTTAAGCTCCAAACTCAAATCGCTTGTATCTTTCACATCCAGTATCGCAACTTGAAATCCATTCCTGACAAGTTCTGTCGCAATGTCAAAACCGATACCTTGAGCTCCTCCCGTTACTATTGCATTGCGTTTCATACACTTTTCCTACTTTAAAAACGACGTTATGTCTGAGTTCAGGCACACCATTAAATAGTGATATTTTCAGTGAATTAGAGTGCTCATTTTCTTAGCTGTGTTGAGTAATTTAGGTACCAGCTTCATTGCTGTTTCTTTATTTAATCGATCAGATGTCGCTGATATAGAAACAGTCATATAAGGCAATTTGCTGTTTTTGGATGGAATCACAGTTGAAATGCCACTTACTCCAGGCAAAACAAGGTCTTGCGCGTAAATATATTGCTTGTCTTTCATTTCTTTTATCATTTTTGGAATATTCCGTTGCAATGAAAATCGATGTTCATCAACCCATTCCAACGGCGCATCAAGCTGCGGCTTGTGTATCCAGCTTCGCTGCTGCTCTTCATCCAAATATGACAAAAGTACAATGCCCGAATAGCTCGCAGTGAAAGGCTTATAGTCACCCTGCTGAATAGTATTAGGAAGTATGGGGCTGTCGCCTTTGCAAGCAATGATGTAGCGAACTCCATTCAGTTGTTTTAATGAGACATAAACCAAGTCACCACAATCATCTGCTAGTTCTTGAGCGTATTCTTTTAGCTTATCCATATCGTGTATCGGAGAAGGAGCACTGAGCCCGAGAGTGAATAATGCAGGACCAAGTTGGTACGATTTGTCGGGAAGTTGTTGAACAAACCCAACTTCCTTTAAGTCACTTAAAATTCGATGAACAGAGGCATGAGCAATACCGCTTTCGAGTACTAAGGTTTTTAATCTCACACCTTTTCTAGAACTGCTTAAATTCGACAAGATCAACGCCACCTTCCCGACTAACAGGGTATTTTCATTTATCATTAAATTTCCTTATAGGGTTTACCTTAACAACCAAATCTAAATGCAATGGATAGTGTCATTCTAGTTGCTTAGAAGTCAGTGTTAAATAGAAAGTTCACATCGTGGACTTATTTACCATTCTATTCTTCCAACATTACGTATACCTTTAAATAACGAGAACACAGAACATTCACGAATGGATTTAATGCTAACCAATGGAGTTAAATCATAATGAATAAGCCTTTAGAAAACAGAGTTGCCGTTATTACTGGTGCTGCGGGCAGTATCGGTCGAGAAGTATGTTTAAAACTTAATATGGAAGGCGCGAAATTAGTACTAGTCGATATTGATGTTGAATCCTGCAATAAATTAAAAGATGAAATACACAATTTGGGTGGTAATTGCATCGTTGTTATTGGCGATTTATGTTCAGATGGAACGCCAAATAGAATACGTGATTCAGCGCTCAACGCATTTCAAAGAATTGACATTCTAATAAATAATGCAGGCAGCGGAAGTGAAATGAAACCAATATGGGAAATGGAGTTTTCTGATTGGGAAAGAGACATAAAACAAAACCTAAGCAGCCAATTCTTAATGTGTAAAGCGATCATTCCTCAAATGTTAAAACAATCATACGGACGAATAATAAATGTCTCATCTTCCGCAGGAATGGAAGGTCATGCTTTAAGCGGAGGGTACGCCGCTGCTAAAGCAGGCGTTATCGCAATGACCAAAGTACTAGGAAAAGAATTAGCTAAAACAGGTGTCATTGTAAATACCATCGCGCCTGCTGTTATTGAAACTAAGATGCTACAAAAAGAGTGGTTTAACGAAGATGTGAAAAACAGCCTATTAGAAAGAATACCAATGGGACGACTGGGTCAACCCAGCGAAGTCGCAGAGATGATTAATTTCTTAGCAAGTGAAAAAGTCAGTTTTACCACAGGGGCTGTTTTTGATTTATCAGGCGGCCGAGCTACCTACTAAATAAATATAATTAAAAGGAGTATTCAGTGAATCTTTCAGAAAATAAAAAAATCGAAACAACGTTTAATGGATTACCGTTAAACTACTATGATTCAGGCGTTCCGCGTGTAGAAAACGATAATTTACCGATGGTTATTATTCACGGAACAACAGGAAGTACAGATACTCATTTTGGGTATTTATTCCCTCTAATATCATCACGCTGCCGAGTTATTTCAATAGATTGGTCAAATATAAATGAAGATAAATTAACACTGTCTGATTTGAAGGAGCAAGTATACTCTGTCATTAACATGACATTAGAAGGAAAAAAATACAATTTACTTGGTTATTCTCTAGGTGCCGTTATCGCTGCAAAAATAGCATCTGAAAGAGTTAATGACGTATCAGGTCTAATATTAGTTGCTGGTTGGCAAAAAACAGATGAACACCAAATACTACGTAATCATATATGGAATATTTTGCGTAAAGAAAATTCCGAAGCTTTAAAGCTATATATGAGTTTTTGTGCTTTTAGCACTTCCTTCATTCAAAACAGCTCTTTAGAACAAACCGTTGAAAACGCTAAAAAAATTGAAATCAACGAGTTTATAGATAAACAAATGAAGCTAAATTCAACGATTGATATAACAGATGATTTACCAAGAATAAAAGCAAAAACACTCGTAATAGGATGCAGTCAAGATTTGATGGTTCCAACGCATCATAGCAAACAACTATTCTCCTCAATTGATAGAGCATCTTATTTAGAAATTCCAAGTGGTCACGGCGTTGTATACGAAAGGCCTGCGGAACTGTTTCAACATATTGATCATTTCATATCAAACCCTGAAAGATTTACCGATGGATCTGTTATCAATGTGCGTCAAGCGTAGAAAATACTCTATCAAATTTTGGAGAAGACAATGAATAAAGAAGTCGATGTATTAATTGTAGGCAGCGGTTTTGGTGGGCTTGGTTTAGGCGCAAAACTAAAACAGAACAATCACCCATCGTTTGTCATTATCGAAAGAGCGAATGATGTAGGCGGTGCATGGCGGGATAATACATACCCTGGAGTGGAGTGTGATGTTCCATCTCATTTATATTCATTTTCTTGGAAAATGAACCCGAATTGGTCTAAAACGTTTGCTCCAGGAGATGAAATTCTAAACTATATGCGTGACTGCGCAAAAGACGAAAATTTACTTGAAAACATCGATTTCAATACCGAAATGTTGACATCGACATGGAACAGTAAGGATAAGTTATGGCATATAGAAACAACACAAGGATTATATATTGCCCGTTATTTAGTTACCGCGGCCGGGCATTTAGCTGACGAACATTTACCTAACATAGAAGGCTTAAAAGACTTCAAAGGAGATTGCTTTCACTCAGCGCGTTGGAACAATGACGCAGATCTTACAAACAAACGTGTTGCGATAGTCGGATCAGGTGCCTCCGCCATACAAATAGTGCCGGAAATTTCGAAAATTGCGAAAGAAGTTGTCGTATTCCAAAGAAGTGCAGCGTATGTCGTCCCCCGCCCTGACAGTATATATACTGAGCAGCAAAAACGTTTATTTAAACGTATGCCGTCAGAAATGAACAAACTTCGACAGGATATTTTTTGGGCGGGAGAATATAACTTTATACAAAGAAGGAATGTTCCAAAGTTTGTTAATGAAGCAAAAAAAACAGCATTAGACCACCTCGAATCACAGGTTGAAGATCCCGATATTCGTGAAAAATTGACCCCAGATTACGAAATTGGTTGTAAACGGCTATTAATATCCAATCACTATTTCCCAACATTTAACCAACCGCATGTCTGCTTAGAAGCATCTGCTTTGCATAAAGTGGAAGGAAATACACTCTTTGGCAAAAGCGGCGTCCGTTATGAAGATATTGACACCATTATATTAGCGACTGGATTTGAGGCGACCCAACCCCCCTTTGCTAAACGCGTATTTAATGACCAGGGTCATAGTTTAGATGCTCAATGGGATAAAGGAATGCAGGCATATGATGCTATAACTGTCCATAACTTCCCCAATTTATTTGTTATTAATGGTCCAAATACTGGTCTCGGCCACAACTCTGTTGTTTACATCATCGAAGCACAAGTGGATTACATTATGGAGGCCCTAGAACACATAAAAATTGAGAATAAGACGGTATTTGAGGCCAAAAAATCATCCGAAGAGCAATTTGTGACGCGTTTACAACAAATGAGTGAAGGTACTGTTTGGCTAGCAGGAGGCTGCAAAAGCTGGTACGTCGATCAACGTAGCGGAAATTTAACGCTGGTATGGCCCGATTTCGCATATTCTTTTCGCGACAATAATGGCACGTTTCATCGCGAAGGTTATGACTTAAGTTAAAGCGGCCTCTTTATTAAAAGCCCGTGTAGAGAGAATGTATAAATTAAGTTGAGAGCGCTCTTTCAGAGCGTCCGTTATAAAAATAAAAATTAAGGAAAAATAATATGAATCGTAAATTATTCTTAAATGCCTGCATGATAACGTTCACTTATCTTGCGCTGCAATCAACAGCTGTTTCAGCCAAAACAATTCGTGCGGTATCCGGTTTTGGCCCTTCTCATGTTTTGGCTACCACAGCTTATCCAATCATGGCCGAAAAGCTAAAAGATTTCACGGACGGTCGATGGAAAATCCGTGACACACCTTCAGGGCTTTTATCCGTCTCCGAAATGAATCAAGGACTGAAACGGGGAGTTGCTGAAATGGGTACCATTATCATGCCTTATTTCGCTGCTGACTTCACTAACAGTGCTTTAGTGGCTGAATTGTCCGTAGTTGGTACAGACAACCGTGCGATCGCATCAGCTGTAAGCGAGTACATTTCAACCTGCTCTGAATGCATAGCAGAGTTTAGTACAAACGGCCAAGTTTATACGGGCAGCGATGCCACTGTAACGTACGAACTATTAACCCGAGAACCAGTACGAACCAGTAGCGATTTGGCAGGTATGCGCATTCGCACAGCTGGTTCTGTATTTACCCGTTTTATTTCAGAAATGGGGGCCGAGGCGACGCAAATCCCATCCACTGAACTGTTTGAAATGCTCTCTTCAGGTGTCCTTGATGGAACCTACAGCTCGACACCAGATTTAAAAAACCAACGTTTATACGAATCTGTGCGTTACGTCACCAACATTCATCAAGGCGTATTTAATGCTTCTGCTATGCCCAGCCTTAGTAATCGAATCTGGTCAAAAATGAATGAAAAAGACCGCCATGCTCTTATGCACGCAGCGCAGTATGCTCAAGCCGCGAGCATCGCTGGCTGGCGTGACATTTTGAAAGAAGCAACTGCTGAAGGTGAAAAACAAGGCATTACCTTTATTGAGCCCGATGCATCGCTATTAGCTAAAGCGGCTGAATTCAGACAAAAACACATAGCAACCGTTGCCGACACACTAGAGAAACGCGGCGTTGTAAACGCACAAGAAAAGGTTGATCGCTATTTAGCGTTAGTCGAAAAGTGGAACCACCTTGTCGAAGGTGTAGACAGTATCGAAGAACTGGCCGAACTACGTTATAAAGAAATTTGGTCACATCGCAAACTAATGGATTACGCTAACTAATTCGACACAAGTAGGAAAAAAGATGAAGTTTATTGAGCACGCTATTGAACGTCTCACCATTATCTTCGGTTCTGCTGTGTTGGTAATGATGGTCTTACAAATAGTCGTTGATGTTAGTATGCGAACCTTCGCTGATAAAGGGTTAACCGCCACATCAGAACTGGTTAGCCATTATTACATGGTAATGGTGAGTTTTCTGCCTGTGGCTTACTCGGAGCTACGGCGGCGTCATGTCGAGGCCACTATTTTTACAGACTATTTAAACCTAAAAAAACGATTAGTAGTCGAGCTTTTTGGTTTCGTCCTCTCTGTTTTGATATATGGCATTTTGTGTTGGGGGACGCTTCAAGAAGCGCTTTCCAACACAGCCAAAGGTGCTTATATCGAGTCTGGTGTCACCGTTTTTTATACTTGGCCTAGTTATTGGATTTTGCCGGTTTCCTTTGGATTGATGACATTTGTGCTGACGTTTCGCGTTATCAGCACCTTTTCACAGTTTTTTAATGGAAGAATCGATACTCAAGCGGCCTCCCCTAATGCGTTAAACATTACTGTCACGGAAGGAGAAAAATAGATGTTGGAGATTGATCCCGTTTTCATCGGTTATTTTTCGTTAGTCGGTGTATTACTGCTCATCATGATGAGAGTGCCTATTGCTGTGAGCTTATTGACGGTTTCGGGTCTAGGCATTGCAGCCATTGTAGGAGTGGAATCTGCAATCAGTATGGTATCAACCATACCCTATGGTTTTGCTTCAAGTTGGACATTAAGTTCAGTTCCGATGTTCTTATTTATGGGATATTTAGCCTTTCACACTGGCATGACTAAAGGGTTATTTGCCGCCGCACGAGCTTGGCTTGGTTGGCTCCCCAGCGGATTGGCCATTTCCTCCATAGGCGGTGCCAGTGGCTTTGCTGCCGTCACAGGATCCTCCGTTGCTTGTAGTGCAGCAATAGGCCGTATAGCAATTCCAGAAATGCATGCGATGAAGTATGACATTCGCGTCGCTACCGGATCTGTCGCTGCGGGTGGCACTATAGGCGCTTTAATCCCACCGAGTATTTTGTTGATTATTTATGGAATTCAAGCGGAAGAGTCCATTAACGATCTATTTATTGGAGGACTCGCTCTTGGCTTAATATCCATGTTTATGTACTTCATCGTGGTTTGGTTAATATACTTACGTTCTCCGAGCCGACTCCCCAGAGGTGCGAACACCACAACATCGGAAAAATGGTCGGCAAGTTTGCAAATATGGCCTGTACTGGTGTTAGTAAGTGCAGTGTTTGGTGGGTTATTTGGGGGGATTTTTACAGCAACAGAAGCGGGGGCAATTGGCGCGTTTTTTACTTTGATTATTGCGTTTTTCCAAGGATCACTAAGTAAATCTGTTTTTCGAAACAGTTGCTTAGACACACTTTTGTCTAGCGGTTCCTTGTTTATGATTGCGATCGGAGCCAGTCTATTTACTCGCTTAATTGCTCTAACAGGCGTCTCTTTTGAAATTGCAGACTGGATTGATAATCACGGCTTCAGCACGCTTATCATTCTAATGGTGATTATCGTAGTTTATTTGGCTTTGGGTATGTTTTTAGAACCCATTGGCGCGATGTTGCTAACATTGCCGCTCTTTTTACCAATCATTGCAGAACACGGCATTGATACTGTGTGGTTTGGGTTGTTTGTCGCAAAACTATTGGAGATTGGAATGATTACGCCTCCGGTTGGTCTGAATGTATTTGTCATTCATTCCGTTGCTAAAGATTACGCTTCACTAGAAGAGATATTTTCGGGTGTTATTCCATTTATCATTGCTGATTTAATACTCATAATGTTAATGGTTGGCTATCAACAGCTTATTTAAAAAGAGTGCGAGTACGCCTTTCAATTACTATAAGTCATTATGTAAGGCGTATTCGCGTTATCGTAAGTTGAGTTAGCTATAAACCCGTATGCAGTTTCGTCCTGCGGCCTTAGCCTGATACATGGCCGCATCAGCCCTGAAGATCAAATCTTTAATTGAATGAGTCTCGTGAGATTGATTCGTCGCAACTCCAATACTCACGGTGAGTTGAATTTGCGCTATACCCAGATCGAAAGCACTCTTTTCGATGTATTGTCGTAAGTCATTCGCAAATCGCTCTGCCTCATGAACATCGCCCTCGTAGATTAAAACAAATTCCTCCCCACCGTACCGAAAAGACAAATCGTTCATGCGAGTGAACTCTTTTACAATACTCCCAAGTTGGCTAAGAACAAGATCGCCTGCGTGATGGCCATACTTATCATTTATTGATTTAAAAAGATCGATATCAAAGAACAATAACGAAATAGATCGGTTATTCGTTTGAGCATTTGCCATTACCTTCGCACTGATTTCATTCAAATAACGACGATTTAATAAGCCTGAAAGCTCATCTTTAATCGCACAAAAATGAAATCGGTTAATAAATTTTCGTGATACCAGCAGCAAAACAAGTACATTTATCGCTAGGAGCATCAAAGACACAGCGCTATTTCGATACACTTCGCTTTCCGTCGCGCTTTGCAAATCGTCTATGTAGGAGCCGGAACCCAGAACCCACCCCCACTCATCGATTGGCGTCACATAAGCTATCTTAGAAAAATGCGTTTTCCCTCCGGGCTTAAGCCATGAGTAGGTGACAAAACCACCTCCTGACTCTGCTGTGACCAACATATCGTGTACGAATAGCTTTCCATCTATATCCTGCAAGTCAAGCGTTGAACTTCCTACTATGCCCTTTGAAAAGGGATGCATTAGCATTATTCCCTGCTTATCTAGGATCCAAAAATAACCATCATCAGGATACCTAAGCTTATCAAGCATATTAAGCACCTCTGATTTAATATCGGCAGGATCAGAATGAAGGGAGTGTTGCATGGTAATGTGAACAAGCTGCTTTGCCGTCATTACCTGAGATTTAACCGTCGCGTAGCGCTCTTTTTTAAGCAATGAATCTAACTGGTATACTGCAAGAGCAATCACACATACCATTGAAGTCAAGCCCGTAATTGAGATCGCAACGAGAGCAGGTAAGGTATCTGAATATTTTGTCTGAAATGAAAGCAATAGAAGTCCTTTTGAAGTTTGGAACGCCAACTCACACTTATAGTAAGGTTAGTCTAGCTTCCACATTCTCGAAAGGTTCCAATTACACCTTGACTTGATTTCGTCCCGCTTGCTTCGCGAGATACATCAATGAGTCGGCTTTCGCTATCACATCTTTAATCGAACAAACATCGTTAGACGCTCGTGTCGCGACACCAATACTCACCGTGACATGAATATACTGATCACCGAGATTAATTGGGCTATTTTCAATCGCTTGACGTAACTCTTCAGCCATTGCAAACGCCTCTTGTTGATCACTTCTCACAATCATCACAAACTCTTCACCGCCGTACCTAAAGGAAAAGTCTCGAACGCGTGTATGGTTAGACACAATGTCACCAACCTTTGCCAACGTAATATCACCACATTGATGACCATATTCATCATTAACACGCTTAAAGTGATCAATATCGAAGAATAAAACAGAAATCGGTTGTTTATGTGCATCAGCGGACTCGCTAACATCCTGATGAATTTCCTCAAGATAGCGTCGATTTAGTAAGCCTGTCAGTTCGTCTTTAATGGATTTATTATGGAAAATATTGAGATACTTTCTTGCGACAAACAGTAAAACAAGCGTATTTAAGAGCAATAATGTCAGCGCAATCATGGTACTTCGCACAACTTCTGCACTTTTTGCCTCTTCTAGATCGTCAATGTAAGCGCCCGAACCGATGATCCAGCCAAGCTCTTCCACAAGCGTGACATAAGACACTTTTGGATACTGTATGTCCCCGCCCGGTTTCGTCCAGGAATACTCGACAAAACCACCGCCGTCACGCGCAGTCGCAATAATATCACGTACAAACTTATCGCCATCGCGATCTAGCATAGACAGGGTTGACACCCCAACGATGTTGGGAGAATACGGATGCATTAGCATGACGCCGTTAAAATCCAACACCCAAAAATAGCTTTCATCCAGATAACGCAGTTTAGATAGCTCATCAAGCAGCGGCTCTAGTGGCAACTGCTCGAGCATTAATTTTTCACCTAACGTATTTTCTGGCTGAGTGTTCTTATGACTAATCGAAGAAGTCACCAGATGGCGAGCCATCATCACATGCGAACGCACGTGTTGATATCGTTCTTTAGTCAATAATCGGTCCATATTATGGGCCAAAAGAAACACAAGAATAGCCATTGAAATGAGGCTAGTAATGGAAATGACAGCGAGTGCGCGCCACGTATTGGCGTGTCTAAAATTGATCGAAAACAAATCGACTCCTCTATACCTATAACCCATGACCTATCGTTCATGCAAAAACATAGATAAAGTTAGTCCGATTCATTCGCCTCCCTTAATGACGAACGTCGAATCAGTTAAGGAAATTAAGCGGCCACAATAATCGACAAAACCGACTATTAAAAACCATATCACCAGCTTAGTAAAATTTTACACTTAGAGTTTTGATATCTGTCACTATCAAGCCCGTATGTCTTCTTTAATCCAGACATAGAAAAGCCAGCAACGCTGGCTTTTCTATGTTATTTATATTACTTGGCGTGTTTGTGGGCTTTGCGCTGACGCTCACGTTCTAGCTCTTTCTCACGACGGTGTTTCTCAACCGCATCCAGTACTTCCGCACCAATATGCTCTTCACCTCGTGATTTCGCTAACTGAACCTGACGTTCACGCTCAATAAAACGCTTACGCTGTTCGTCAGTATACTTGTCAAAGCAATGCAGACAGCTCACGCCTTGTTCAAACCGTTCGTCTTGCTTCTCTTCTTCAGTGATGGGCATACGACAAGCGTGACATTGATCGTAAGCGCCTTTTTCTAGGTTGTGATTGACAGAAACACGATTATCAAACACAAAACACTCACCTTTCCACATTGACTCTTCTTCTGGAACTTCTTCCAGATACTTAAGAATCCCGCCTTCCAAGTGATAAACCTCTTCAAAACCCTGCTCTTTCATGTAAGCAGTCGATTTCTCACAACGAATACCACCCGTACAAAACATGGCCACTTTTTTCTGCTTCGCAGGGTCCATGTTTTTTTCAACATACTCAGGAAACTCTCGGAATGTATCTGTAACAGGGTTGACCGCATTATCGAACGTGCCAATTTGGTATTCGTAATCATTACGAGTATCGATCAATACAACGTCTGGATCTGAAATAAGAGCATTCCAGTCTTTAGGCTTCACATACGTACCGACGACTTCGCGAGGATCAATACCTTCAACGCCCATCGTTACGATTTCTTTTTTTAGCTTTACTTTCGTGCGGTAGAACGGCATGTCTTCATCGTATGACTCTTTAGACACAATGTTTTCTAAGCCTGGTTGTTGGTCTAACCAAGCTAACATAGCATCAATCCCTTCTCGACTACCTGCCACCGTGCCATTGATGCCTTCATTGGCTAACAGCAAAGTACCACGGACTTCATTTTGCAAGAGGACATCTAACAAAGGCTGACGGAGCGCTTCAAATTGCTCCAACTTAACAAACTTATAAAGGGCACAAACAACGACTTTTGACATAATTTTCTCCTATGCGAACTGGAACGTAAAACCAGAGCAGTTAAACACGGCGCGCATTATAGAGAATTCACACAAAAAAAACGAGCCTATTGATTTGGATCAAGCCTCCCGCCTGCATTATTGTTAATACGAAACCAGCCCGCCACACTGTAACGTGTTTTGGCAGCAGGTAAGACTTCATGCGGAAACGCTTCGCTTAAAAATATCGCAAAGCGCCCTTTGGAAGGCATATAACGCCCGATTTCGAGTTCTTGCTGATGCTCATCGTACAAGACAAACTCACCACCAGCGCGTTCTTCCCACTCGTCATTGAGGTATAAGACCGTCGATAACACTCGATTAGACCGGCCTTGAAACGCATCTACGTGCTTCTCGTAGAAAGCACCGCCCTCATAACGAGCAAAATGTGCTTCGTAATCCCAAAGCCCCAAAATCAGTTTTCGATTTAATGCCACTCTAAGCGCTTCCATCGCCTCTAAGAACTGCTTTCTAACGGGAGAATCAGGTTCGATCCATTGGATGCGGTCGCGGCGGGCGTTTAGTGCCACTTGATGATCAGATGAACGACCGATTCCAGCTTGTTTCATCTGGTCGGGGTTAATAGACTTTGCATCCTGTGCTAACGCATCTATAAACTCTTGTTTGAAAAAGCCGTCGACAATGCACCAACCTTGACTACGAATAGCCTGCACAATCGTATCGAACGATGTATCTTCTGACATAATCGACAGATCCATTTAAACCTCGCAACGCGTAGAGTCAATATTTGATAATCGCGCCATCTTACTGTAGCTTGCCCCCCAACTCATCCGTTTTTTTATTGTTGTTTCTGTTTAAACAAATATTCTGACTTACCGCATGTATAAATTACGTAACTACCAACAAGACGCTGTCGACGCGACCCTCGAACACTTTCGCCAGAGTGACGACAGCGCTGTTATTGTATTACCAACAGGGGCAGGAAAAAGTTTAGTCATTGCA